>NZ_JAMBOQ010000014.1 GCF_023715685.1 Priestia aryabhattai | reverse complement strand
GCCAGCGTTCATCCTGAGCCAGGATCAAACTCTCCGAAGAAATGTTTGACTTGCTCAATTTAAAAAATAAAAATTAACGTTGACGTTTGTCGCTTTGTTCAGTTTTCAAAGTTCAACCGCCGCTCTTGAGCGACTTTACTATCTTATCAAGTTATCAACGTAATGTCAACAACTTTTTTTATTTCTTTTTGTTGTTTTCGCTTGTCTGCGTTAGCAACAGATATAAATATACCAAATCTCTTTCATAAAAACAAGAGGTAAATCAAAAGTTTAAATTTTCTAATATTATTAGCTAAAAAAAGATGGCCGTAGCCATCTCTTTTTTAGCGCTGACGCATATGTGGGAATAATAGTACGTCACGGATTGACGGTGCATTTGTTAGTAACATAACAAGGCGGTCAATACCGATTCCTAGACCACCTGTAGGTGGCATACCATATTCTAATGCCTCAATGAAGTCATCATCCATCTCATGTGCTTCATCGTTTCCTTGTTCTTTCTCTTTTAACTGAGCTTCAAAGCGCTCACGTTGGTCAATCGGATCATTTAGCTCTGTAAATGCATTCGCGTGTTCACGCGCAACGATAAACAGCTCAAAACGGTCAGTAAAACGCGGGTCTTCCGCATTTTTCTTAGCTAATGGAGAAATCTCTACAGGATGTCCGTAAATGAACGTTGGTTGAATTAACTGCTCTTCTACTTTTTGTTCGAAGAATTCATTTACAATATGTCCATATTGCATATGTTCAGTGATTTCTACCCCATGTTCTTTCGCTAAAGTACGCGCTTCTTCAACAGAGGTTTCTCCCCAGAAGTCTACGCCCGTATATTGTTTAATAGCATCGACCATATGAAGTCTTGTCCACTCTGGAGTTAAATCTACCTCTTGGTCGCCATACTGAATCTTTGTTGTGCCAAGTACTTCTTGCGCGATGTGGGCAATTAAGTTCTCTGTTAAAGCCATGATATCTTTGTAGTCCGCATACGCTTCATACAATTCAATCATTGTAAATTCAGGATTATGACGTGTAGAGACCCCTTCATTACGGAATACACGGCCAATTTCATATACTTTTTCTAATCCACCTACGATTAAACGTTTTAAGTGAAGTTCAATCGCAATACGCATATAAAGTTCCATATCAAGCGCATTGTGGTGTGTCACAAACGGACGAGCTGCTGCTCCACCTGCGATCGAATGCATCATCGGTGTTTCAACTTCTAAGTATCCATGATTATCTAAGTAACGGCGCATCGATTGAATAATGCGGCTTCTTGAGATAAATGTTTGTTTACTTTCTGGGTTTGTAATTAAATCTAAGTAACGTTGACGGTAGCGCTGTTCAATATCTTTTAAACCATGATATTTATCTGGAAGTGGACGAAGCGCTTTTGTTAGTAACGTAAAATCTTTTACTTTAATAGAAAGTTCGCCAACTTTTGTTTTGAATAAAACACCTTCAACCCCTACCAAGTCACCGATATCTACGCTGCTGAAGATTTCGTACTGTTCTTCGCCAATTGCATCTTTACGTACATAAAGCTGAATTTGCCCCGTTAAATCTTGAACGTGAGCGAAACCTGCTTTTCCTTTTCCACGCTTTGTCATAATACGACCAGCTAGTGATACAGGTACTTCATTTTCTTCTAACTGTTCTTTTGTTAACTCGTCATACTCACTAATTAATTGCTGTGATGTATGTGTACGTTCAAAACGTTGACCAAACGGATCAATACCTTGATCTCGTAGGTTGCTCATTTTTTCGCGACGAACGAGAAATTGATCATTTAATTCTTCATGACTCATCGTTTACTCATCTCCATCGTATAATTAAGTTTTCCGAAACAGAAAAAAGGCCAGCATGTTTACTGGCAACTACTACGTTTCTTTAAAATTATTATAGGTTCAGTCGTTTCTCTATGTCAAATCGCTTTATTCTTGCTTCGCTTCTCTTTTTCTTCGATTTCTATAACAAGTTACCCACTAGACCAACAAGCTGCGAACCCAAACACCAAAGTTTTCACTCTGAACTCTACTTTACTCCAATATAAAAATGAATCAACTAATAAGATTCGTTTTTACTTATGTAAATCATTAATATTATTTTCGAATATATCTAGTATACCAGTTGTTTGCTTTCGAAATAATTTTACACCTTTTAAATCCGATAAACGTGTTGTGATGGTTTCAACTTTTTCTTCTGCTACAGGGAGAATAAGAGATGGAGCTAGTTCGTTTAGAGGAACCATCACAAACGCTCGTTCAAACATTCGGGGATGAGGGACGCTCAGCCTATCCGTATGAATGATTTCGTTACTATAAAGTAAGATATCTAAATCAAGGGTTCTAGGCCCCCATACAATCTCTCTTTTTCGACCTGCCGTTTGTTCAATGGCTTGCAAACAATCTAAAAGGTGCTCTGACGAATACGTTGTTTGTACTTTTACTACCATGTTTAAAAAGCTTGCTTGATTAGTATACCCGACCGGGGCCGTCTCATAAACAGATGAAACAGCTACTACCTTAATCTCAGAGTGTTTCATCAAGCCAGTAACTCCTGTTTTCAAATGTTCCATTCGATCTTCAATATTTGATCCTAATGCAATATATGCTTCTGTTGTCATTCAACGGCTCCTTTTAATTTCAATAGCTACCGATTGATAATAACCAGGAATTGGCGGATCAGGCTTATATACCTTTACTGTACAAGCCTGAACAAGTTCATAATTAGCAAGCAATTCAGATGCAATCGTTTCGGCTACCATTTCAACTAACTTGAACGTGCGCTTCTCTACAACTTCTTGGCATGTTTGGTATAAATCTGCATAGCTCACTGAGTATTCTAAATTGTCCGTAGTACCTGCTTGTTTTAAATCCAGTTCTACAGCTAAATCTACATGAAAACGTTGCCCTAACTTATTTTCTTCTGGAAATACACCATGATATCCATAGAAACGCATATCATTCACATAAATTTTATCCATCTTTAGCATCTCCTTTCGTCTTTATACATGTAACTCATGCCGGCTCATTAGCGACGTCGTGTAAGAGCGATACTCTTTTTGCAACTGAGCTGTCAACGTATGGTCTCCTAGTGAAAACTGCTTATCTTTTACGCTTCGAAGAGGTACGATTTCTTGAATGGAATTTGTAACGAAAGCTTCATCACTCTCCAAGAGCTGTTCCACTGTAAATAAACCTTCTACAACCTCTATGTTTTTCTTTTGTAAAAGCGTAAAAATAAACTGTCTCGTAATTCCATTTAAGATACCTGTTTCAAGAGACGGTGTATATACACAGCCATCTTTTACAAAAAATAAATTGGACACAATGCCTTCAGCTAAGAACCCTTCTTTTGTTAAAAAGATACCCTCTTTATTTAAGTCCGAACCAACTTCTCGTTTAGCCAATACGTTGTTTAAATAATGATGAGATTTCAACCTCATGGTTCCTTCAGGCGTATTTCGTTTCGTCTCAAGAATAAGCCCCTCTTTTACAAGGGGGCTCGATGGATGAGGCATTGATTTCATATATACGATTGTAGATGGCTTGTCGTATTCTTCCACTTGCAATCCAATTCCGCCATTTCCTGCTGAGACATTTAATCGAACATACGCATTTCTCTCATTATTTTTCATTAACAGACTATTAATGATTCTCAACACGTCCTGTGTAGAGTAATCCCATACAATATTTAATTCACATAAGCTGCTACGCAGTCGATCCAGATGGTCTTCCACTAAAAATGGATGACCTTCATAAACTCGTAACGTTTCAAACAGCCCTAGGCCATACATATATCCGTGATCAAACGGAGAAATAGTGGCTTCAGATGCAGGCTTCACTTCGCCATTTACGTATATATACATATCATTACACTCGCTTTTTTTCGTAAGTTTCAATAAAATTCTTCAGCATTTCTTTACCGTAAGAAGTCATGATAGATTCAGGGTGGAACTGTACTCCTTCAATAGGTAATGATTTATGGCGAATCGCCATAATTTCATCTTCTGCTGTCCACGCTGAAATTTCAAAGCAATCCGGCAGTGAACTTTTTTCTACAATCAAAGAATGATATCGAGTTGCCGTAAACGGATTATCAAGACCTTTAAAGATAGTACGGCCATCATGATGCATTTCAGATGTTTTACCATGCATTAATTTATCCGCACGAATCACATTCCCTCCAAAAGCTTGCCCAATCGACTGATGCCCTAAGCATACGCCGAATATTGGAATCTTACCTGCAAAATACTCGATGGCTTCTAAACTGATTCCCGCTTCGTTAGGACTACACGGTCCCGGGGAAATCATCAAGAAATCTGGATTTAGCACTTCAATTTCAGAAAGTGTAATTTCATCATTTCTTTTTACAAGAAGCTCATGCCCTAGCTCACCTAAATACTGTACTAAATTAAACGTAAAAGAATCATAATTATCAATCATTAATATCATCTTTACTCACCCTCACTCAGCTCATTTTCGCTCTGCTCTTTTGCTTTCCATAGTGCAATTGCTTTTTTCAGTGATTCTTTGTATTCGTGTTTCGGATTTGAATCAATCACAACACCCGCACCAGCCTGCACATAAGCTTGGCCGTCTTGAATAATCATAGTGCGAATCGCAATATTTAATTCCATATCTCCATTAAACCCAATCCAACCAATCGATCCTGTATAAATTCCTCGTCGAACAGGTTCAAGTTCTTCAATGATTTCCATTGTACGAACTTTAGGTGCTCCAGTAATCGTTCCTCCAGGAAAAACCGCATCTACAATATCTACAAAATCTTTATTACGCGCGAGCTTGCCTTTTACATTAGACACAATATGCATCACATGTGAATACTTTTCAATAACCATAAACTCGTCAACATGAACGGTACCATATTCACTTACTCTACCGAGATCATTACGCTCCAAATCAACAAGCATCACATGCTCTGCACGCTCTTTTTCGTTGTGAATAAGCTCATCCGCTAACTGTTGGTCTTCTTGATCATCCTTACCACGAGAGCGCGTTCCCGCAATCGGTCTCGTACTGATTTCATCACCGGCTTTTTTCACTAATAATTCAGGTGAACAGCTCACAATGTGAAATTCTTCTGTCTGCATATAAGACATGTAAGGAGACGGGTTGATCTTTCGTACTTGTTCGTAGATATGCATAGGATGAGTTTGAAGCTGTTGAGACTGTCGAACAGATAAGTTTACTTGAAACACATCGCCTTGCCCGATGTACTCATGTACGCGAGTTGTGGCATCCGAAAAAGCATCTTCAGACATCGAAACCTCACTTTTTTCGGCAACACGATGAATACGCTCATATGAGAGCCCTTCAGCACTTGCCTCCATCCAGTCCCTTTTGTATTGATTAATACGCTTATGTGCTCGCTCTTTACAATCTTCTTCATCGTTAACCATAATCCAAAGCTTTTCCTTTTCTTGATCGTATACAAATACATCATCGAAAATAAGGAAATAAACGTCCGGCGTTTTTAAAGAATCTTCAGCAAGTCCAGGTATGGTTTCTACATAGCGGATATAATCATAGCTAATAAAGCCAATTGCTCCACCTTGAAAAGGAGGAAGATCTGGATTCACCTCTGCTTCAAACTTCTTCATCCAGTCTCTCATAAGATGAAGCGGATTACCTTTTTGAACAATAACTTGGCCATCCGTTTTGATATGAAGTTCGTTCTGTTCGCCTCGCAAAATTGCTACAGGTTTTAATCCCATCATTTGAAAATTCCCGCCTCGACCGCTTTCAAGTAGGATATGATTCGGTTCGTCTTTTGACAACTCTTGATATTTTTTGAACCATTGGTTTTTAGAGATAGAAATAGATTCGCCCCAAGTCATTCTTTGCTGCATTTGTTCACTCTCCTAAAAATAAATCACCTGCTTTCATTTTACATGATTCTCAGATGAAAAAAAACAGCTTCATATAGAAGCTGTTTTTTTATCGTTTTTATGCTTGTGTTTGTTCCTCGAATTGGAACAATGGAGTACTTAAATAACGCTCACCGTTACTTGGAATAATCGCTAACACTTTTTTACCTTTTCCAAGCTGTTTTGCAGCTTTTAACGCAGCATAAATCGCAGCCCCAGAAGAGATACCTACTAGTACACCTTCTGTTTTTGCTACTTTACGTGCATATTCAAAAGCTTGGTCGTTTTGAACAGCAACAACTTCGTCATATACTTCCGTGTTAAGCGTATCCGGAACAAAGTTTGCACCGATTCCTTGAATTTTATGAGGTCCTGGTTGACCACCGCTTAAAATCGGAGAATCAGCTGGCTCTACCGCATAAATTTTGATGTTTGGGTACTTTTCTTTTAACACTTCACCAGCACCTGTAATAGTACCGCCAGTACCGATACCTGCCACAAATCCATCTAGCTGATCGCCAAACTGCTCGATAATTTCTTTAGCCGTTGTTTGACGGTGCACTTCTGGGTTCGCTTCGTTTTGGAACTGTTGAGGAATAAAATAGCCGTGCTCCTTTGCAAGCTCAGTTGCTTTATTAACCGCACCTTTCATTCCTTCTGGACCTGGTGTTAACACTAACTCTGCACCGTACGCACGAAGCAGATTACGACGCTCAATACTCATTGTTTCAGGCATTGTTAAAATAGCACGGTATCCTTTTGCTGCAGCTACCATTGCTAAGCCAATTCCTGTGTTACCACTTGTTGGTTCAATGATTGTGTCGCCAGGTTTTAAAACACCTTTTGCTTCAGCATCTTCAATCATTGCTAATGCGATACGATCTTTTACGCTGCTGCCTGGGTTCATAAATTCTAACTTTAAATATACATCCGCCATATCTTCTTCAACTAGACGGTTTAGTTTTACGATTGGTGTTTGACCAATTAACTCTGTAATTGAATTTGCAATACGTGCCATATGACCACTCCTAATACCAACTAATTTTATTGATTTTGTATACAATTTATCAGATGTTTTCTAAATTGTCAATCATTTTGTCTTTCCATTTACCTATTTTTGTTATATTTTTAGATCAATATATACATAAATAGGACTTAACACTTATAAAAAAAGGCGCTCATTTATAAAATGACGCCTTTTAAGAATCTTTTATTTCATTTAAATTGCTTGTTCTTTCATTTCTTCTAGCTGCTTTTTATCAAAACGATAGGTCTCATTACAGAAATGACACTGTGCTTCAGCTTGGCCGTCTTCCTCAATCATCGATTGAATCTCTTCTTGTCCTAAGCTGATAATAGCATTAGCAATTCTTTCTTCTGAGCACTGACATTTAAACTCTACAGGCATTGTCTCCAGAAACTTTACGTTTTCTTTTCCAAGAACTTCTTCTAAGATTTCCTCAGGAGAAAGGCCTTTTTGAATCAGTTTTGAAATTGGTTCAATCGTTTGCAAACGTTGTTCAATAGCTGTAATAGTTTTATCATCTGTTCCTGGCAGAAGCTGAATGATAAATCCGCCCGCAGCTAAAATCGTGTTATCAGGGTTAACAAGTACACCTACACCTACTGAAGATGGGACTTGCTCAGATGTCACAAAATAATACGTGAAATCCTCTCCTAATTCTCCCGATACGATAGGTACTTGTCCGTTAAATTGATCACGCATCCCGATATCTTTTACGACACTTAGCGTACCATCTGTACCTACAGCACGTGCTACATCTAATTTTCCATGCTGATTTAAATCAAAGTGAGTTTGCGGGTTTGTTACATATCCACGCACTTCCCCTTTGGCATTGCTGTCTACTAAAATAACGCCAATTGGGCCTCGGCCTTCAATTTTAATTGTTAGCTTTTGCTCACCCTTTAGCATAGCCCCCATCATAACTCCCGCAGTCATTGAACGTCCCAATGCTGCAGAGGCTGTAGGCCATGTATAGTGACGGCGCTGCGCTTCTCCAACTGTATCCGTTGTTTTTACCGCATAAGCGCGAACTTGACTATTGTAAGCTAGCGCTTTTACTAAATAGTCGCCCATAATATACACCTCTTACTCCATATTTTTTGTATAAATTATTTGCAATCCTTTTAAAGTCAAAAATGGATCCACAATATCAATAATATCCGACTCTTTAGCAATCAATGTTGCGAGTCCTCCAGTAGCAATAACTTTAGGATTTACTGTTGCTTGCTCTTTCATTCTTGCTACAATTCCTTCTACTTGTCCAACGTATCCATATAAAATACCTGCTTGCATCGCAGATACTGTATTTTTTCCAACAATGCTATTTGGTCGCGCAATTTCAATTCGCGGAAGCTTAGATGCTCTTGAATAAAGAGCCTCTGTCGAAATATTAATACCAGGGGCAATCGCACCACCCATATATTGCTTATTTTCATCAATATAGCAATATGTGGTTGCGGTACCAAAATCAACGATAATTAAAGGGCTTCCGTACAGCTGAATTCCAGCAACAGCATTTACAATACGGTCTGCTCCCACTTCACGTGGATTTTCATATTTAATATTTAAACCCGTCTTAATTCCAGGACCAACAACAAGCGGCTTTAAATGAAAATACTTTTGACACATTCTCTCCAATGCAAACATAATAGGAGGAACAACAGAGGAAATAATAATACCATGAATATCTTTAAAAGATAAACTAACGTGCTCAAGCAAGGCTTTGATTGTCATGCCATACTCGTCTTCTGTTTTATTACGGCTTGTTTCTACACGCCAATGATACTTTAATTCATCTCCATCGTATACACCTAATACCGTATTCGTATTTCCAACATCTAATACAAAAATCATTTCAATCACCACTTTATTTAAATTCAGTATTCACACTGAAACCATCATACCATAATTGGTAAATAGACGTGTATATTCTAGATAAAATAGGAATATAATGACACAATTGTCTAGTGGATATCCTACTTATCCACTATATATACGAAAAACCTTTTACCAAACTTAACTTCTACCCAATAAAAAAATCAGTGGAGAATATCTCCACTGATTTTTTTATTATGCTTTTGGCTCTTCATCGTCTGTCTTTGTTTGGATGTTTACTTTAACGTCTTCATCTGTTACGTGACTAGAACGATCTGGAAGAGTTCCATGATCTACTAAGTGGTTGATTTGCTCAGCGTCTAACGTTTCTACTTCTAACAATGTTTGAGCTACAAGCTCTAACTTGTCACGGTTTTCCGTTAAGATCTGCTTCGCACGCTCATAGCTTTCTTTAATGAAACGTTGGATTTCATTATCAATTTCATGAGCAATCGCATCACTGTAGTTTTGTTCACTGTGTAAATCACGACCTAAGAATACTTGGCCTTGTTGTGATTGACCAAACTGCATTGGTCCTAACTTTTCACTCATACCGTATTCTGTTACCATTTTACGAGCGATGCTTGTTGCACGCTGGAAGTCATTATGAGCACCTGTACTCACTTCGCCGAAAATAATTTCCTCAGCTACACGACCACCAAGCAACCCAACAATTTTATCCAGCAGCTCTGGCTTCGTCATAAAGTAGCGATCTTCTTTTGGTAACATAACAGCATATCCACCAGCTTGCCCGCGTGGAACAATGGTTACTTTATGTACCATATCAGCTTCGTCTAATACGACACCGATAATTGTATGTCCTGCTTCATGATAAGCAACAATATTGCGTTCTTTCTTAGAAATAACTCGACTCTTCTTAGCGGGACCTGCAATTACGCGGTCTGTTGCTTCGTCAATGTCGACCATTTCAATTTTCTTTTTATCCTGTCTAGCAGCTACTAAGGCAGCTTCGTTTAACAAGTTTTCTAGATCTGCACCTGAGAAACCTGGCGTACGCATAGCAATTGCTTTTAAGTTTACTGATTCATCTAAAGGCTTATTGCGAGCATGTACTTTAAGTACTGCTTCACGGCCATTTACATCTGGACGATCTACCGTAATTTGACGGTCGAAGCGGCCTGGACGTAATAACGCTGGATCTAAAATATCCGGGCGGTTTGTTGCTGCAATGATAATGATACCTTCGTTAGCACCAAAACCATCCATCTCAACAAGCAATTGGTTTAATGTTTGTTCACGCTCATCGTGTCCGCCACCAAGACCTGCGCCACGTTGACGACCTACAGCATCGATTTCATCAATAAAGATAATACATGGAGCATTCTTCTTCGCATTTTCGAATAAATCACGAACACGAGAAGCACCGACCCCAACAAACATTTCAACAAAGTCTGAACCACTGATAGAGAAGAACGGAACGCCTGCTTCACCAGCAACAGCTCTTGCTAATAATGTTTTACCAGTACCAGGAGGTCCCACAAGTAAGACACCCTTCGGAATTCTTGCACCTAGCTCTGCGAATTTACGAGGATCTTTTAAGAACTCAACAACTTCCACAAGTTCTTGCTTTTCTTCGTCTGCACCAGCTACGTCTTTAAATTTAACCTTTTTCTTTTCTTCACTGTAAAGCTTAGCCTTACTTTTACCGAAGTTCATAACACGACTTCCGCCGCCCTGAGCTTGGTTCAGTAAGAAGAAGAATAGGATGAAAATAATAACAAACGGAATGATTGACGTAAAGAACGTTACCCAGCCGCTTGTTTCATCAGCAGGTTTAAAATCAACTTCTACTTGATTATTTTCTGAAGCAGCGTCAATACGATCAAGTGCTTTGTCACCATCTACGATGTAAGTTTGGAACGTTTGATCCTTTTTATAAGAATCTAACTTTCCTTGCACAACATACACGCCTCTTTCAGGCTTCATAGAGAGTGATTTCACATCACCTTTGTCTAAGTGTTGAACAAATGTATCGTATCTCATTGGTGTTGCTTTTTGATTAGAGCCACTAAAGAAGCTTACCACGCCAATAATGACTAAAAATATAAGTAAATAAAAGATGGTATTACGGAAGATCCGATTCATTTCTTACCTCCTCCCACGATAAACAAATACTGTATTCAATACTAACATAGAACATTTATCCTATCCAATAAATTGCACTTGGATATGTGCTTATTAATTGCTATATACTTGCGGTTTAAGAACCCCAATATACGGCAGGTTACGATATTTTTCTTGATAATCTAATCCATACCCTACTACGAATGCATCAGGTACTTCAAATCCAACGTAATCTGCTTTAATAGCTGCTTTACGACCTGTTGGTTTGTCTAAGAGTGTGACAATCTTAATTGACTTAGCTTTACGGTACTTGAATAGCTCTACAAGATAGCTAAGTGTTAAGCCGCTGTCGATAATATCCTCTAAGATAAGAATGTCTCGACCTTCCACTGATGTATCTAAATCTTTTAGGATTTTTACTTCACCAGAAGAAACCATCTCATTGCCATAACTTGATACATCCATAAAATCCATTTCTAAATATGTATCAACACGCTTAATTAGATCAGACATGAAAGGCATAGCACCTTTTAATACACCAATTACCAAAGGAAAACGGTCAGCGTATTCCTCAGATAATAGCTTACCCAATTCTTTTACTTTCTGTTGTATTTCTTCTTCTGAAATCAAAATTTCTTGAATATCCTGCTTCATTCCTTACTTGCCTCCTAGAAGTTTTCGCTACTTATAGTATAAAATAACATATCTGGACTTATGTGTATGCAGTTCATAAGCAGATTTTTTCAAACCAGGTAGCCACAAAATAGTTCCTTGGCTATCTTCCACTACCGGCCAATGATCTCTGAAGTGTAAAGGGATTTTTTCATCGATAAAAATATCCTTTACTTTTTTATGTCCCTTCATGCCCTTTACTCGCATTTTATCGCCATTTTTTCGTGTCCTTACCTTTAATGATTTTAAATCGTGAGCTTCATCTAAAAGAAAAACATCGTTTCCTTTTATATCTTCGACTTTATTATGTATTTCACAAATAAGCTGGTGACCATTTGGAAGCTCAACGACCCCTGGAATCGGAACAATAAATTCATATGGCTCGATGTTCCCCTCATTAAAGGTGAAAAGACAGTCGTTGTAAGATCGAATAATGCGTAAACCATTTGGAAAATCAAGCGCCCCAGACGGTTTTTCACTTTTACAAAATCCCACTAACGTGTCAACATGCGCTGAAGAAAGGGTTGGAGGAATTTCTTTATAGAGATAGTTTAATATTAGTTGAATACCACGCCTTTGTAAAGGCTTGCGTATCCTTAGAAAACAATCTCTATCAATGAGAATTTCATTTTTCAATTTCTTTCTCATTACTTTATTCATCACATCGGTCGTTAATTCCTCTAAGTATGCTTGATCTTCGTGCAAGTTCTCGCTAAATTGTTGAAATTTTTCATGTACAGTGGCGTTTTCTTGCTTTAAAAATGGCAAAACGTAATGACGAAACCGATTTCTCGTGTACGAGTCTTTCTCATTACTCGGATCAATCCGAGGTGTAAGCCCATATAGCTCACAGTAGCGATTGATTTCTTCTTTCGTTACGGCTAGGAATGGCCTAATAATAAATCCATCCCCATATGGCCGCTTGGGCTGCATCCCTGCGTATCCATTCATCGTACTACCTCGGACCATTCGCATTAACATCGTTTCAACCTGGTCATCTCCGTGATGTCCTAATGCAAGAAGATTTGCTTTGTGTTTCTTCATAACATGAGTAAAAAATGTATAGCGGCATTCTCTGGCAGCTACTTGAGAAGATAACTTTCTTTCCTTCTGATAAGAAGTAACATCAATCTGCTTCGCCTCACATTTAATATTCAATTGTTTGCAGTAGTTCTGCACATATTCCATATCTTGCTTTGACTCTTTGCCCCGGAACATATGATCAACATGAGCAGCAATAATCGTTAGAGATTTTTGCTCTTTCAGACTCCATAAGAAATGCAGCAGCGCTAAAGAATCAGGACCACCAGAAATACCTACAACTACCGTAGAGCCTGCGGATAATAACTGATGTTTTGTCATAAAATTGTTCACTTGCTTTTCCATAGGAATGACTCATCCTTATAATGTACACGCAATAATGTATCATTAATTTACTTTATACGAATGACTATAAGGAAAGTTTCACAATTTCTCCAAACTTTATAGCACTTGAATAAATAGGTACAAAATATAAATCAACATTACAGACGTACAAAGTAGTAGCGTCTCTAACACGTGAGAACGCTTCTTCTTTACTTTAACACGAGGAGCAGACGGTTGACGAACGTTTTGAGGCTTTGTTCCTCTACTTTTTGCCCCTCTTCTTTTTTCAACCGATAACACCTCTGTTTTCATTTCTTTAGCTGACTTATACTTTCCCGTAACCGCTTGATACAAAACGTCCCCGAAAGGTTCTAACTGCTTTGTTGTTAATATAAATTGTTTTAATTGTTCAGCCGGTTTGTCTGTTTTATTAATCCGCTTGCCATAAGCTGCGTGAATCAAAACCATAGATACGGCAAACAAATCATAGGTTGGTTCTGCTTTTCGGGAGCCAAGCCCCCAGTGCGCTCGATCATAAAAGTCAGTAAATTCTTTTATTGAACGCCCTTGCAGAGTTGTTCCTCCGACGTCAATCCATCGAACTTTTACGGGGTTAGATGTTACGACCAGGTTTTCTGGTTTTAAATCACCAAATACCCAGCCTTCTTCATGAAGATTTTCTAAGTCTGTTAAGAGTTGACTTGCAAATACTTGCAGCCATTCTGTCCCTCTTGATGAGATAAAAGAAAGGAGAGGCTGCCCTTTCACATATTCCATTACATAGAAAGAAAGAGCGTGAGGGCCATAGCTCCAATCATCTACATCAAGTAAGCGCGGTCCTAACACTTTGTCTTTGACTTGAGACAACTTTTTTAATACATTCACTTCTGCTGTAACGGACATGTTGGAAAAGCTTATTTTTAACGCCGCTAGCGTTCCGTTTACTAATTGAACTAAATAGACAACTCCAGTTGCCCCCACGCCTAATTTCTCAAGAATTTTATAATGGACGTGATGCCATTTTCCTTGAATTTCTGTTCCCGGAGATAGGTTACATACCTGATTCTTCAATGTATTGTTCATTATTTTTTAACAACCCTCTCAATGAGCGCTTTTTGGTGAAATAATGAGTAGCCTCTTTGATAGCCGGTCCAGTAGGCGTAATACCTCCTGCTGTTAGTTTAGGAAAAATCGTTGAAAGCGACTCTAATCTTGGATTCCAGTCCATTAGCTTCTCTACATCTTTCTTTTTCCCAGGAAATAAAAAGATTGAAAATTGATTATGCCCCATACGAGCATTCAAGCTTAACGACAAGTCTAACAGTGACTCCTTTACAGTAGGAAGCTTATTTTTCATACTTCCGCTCATGTCAACTAAAATAAGAATCTCTAAGTCAACCGTTTCGCCAAGTTCATCGACAACTTCCATGATTTCTCCTCGCTTCTCAGGAGATAACTCTTCTAATCTTGAATTAGAGGAACCTAGAATTTGTTGAAGTTCTTTATTTACAACGCCTTGAAGTGTTTGCGTCATTGCCTGCCTTGTAACCATTTGAACAGTTTGAGACAGCTGTTTTACGTAAACAATTTGACTCACGCCACCGCCTGACATGGCAATGCCTTCTATTTCATTAGTGCTTTGCTCATCAATTGTGTCCTCTTCCATCACACCAATAACGTTTACACTAATCCCTTGTTCCTTAGCTAGCGCTGCCATTGCTACCGGGTCTTCACCTGTATTCGAACCACCGTCTGTAATTACCAACATCTGTTTCAATGTACCTTTTTTCATAAAAAAATCCCCTCCTCATTATCAGTATTAACATGATAGACGAGGAGGAGATAAAATATACTTCTATCTAACTATTGTGCTTTTTTACGATAAGCGTAAGAAGGAATCGATGACCATTTCGGGGTATTGTGCTGAAGTTTTGCCACAACTACCGTCATATCATCTTCAATTAAACCTGATTTTGTTCGAATAACTTCTTCCATAATTAAGTCTGCAATTTCTTGTGGATCGTTTGTTTGAAGCTCGCCAATTTTTCGCTTCATCCACATTTCGTAGTTCTCAACGTGCTTTGGTCCTTCGAATACGCCGTCACTCATCATAATTAATAAATCTTCCGCCTTCATTTGTTCATTCACAACATCTACTTCAAATTCTTCAATAATGCCCATTGGCAAATTGCTTGCCTGTATTTTAATAACCTTATCTCCACGTTTGATGAAGCTTGGCGTAGAACCGATTTTCAAGAAGTTTACATTGGCATCTTGTAAATCAATCATCGCTAAATCTAAGGTAGAAAAGATCTCATCGTTTGTACGCAGCGATAAAATAGAGTTAATCGATTTAATTGCAATTGTCTCTTCTATTCCTGTTTGTAAAATTTGTTTTAACAGCTGAAGCGTTTCGCTACTTTCATAGTGGGCACGCTCTCCATTCCCCATACCATCACTAATAGCTAGTGCATACTTACCGGCGTTTAGCTCAATCATAGAATAGCTGTCACCGGATACAAACCCTCCACCTTTAGCTGCATGTGCTACGCCTGTATCAACAACGTATGCTTTTGTACAGCCAAACGAAACGTGGCAATAGCCTTGAGGATATTTAGCACATTCTTCGTTCTTTACTACAATACTTTCACCTAAAATATCTGTAAGCATTGGCGCAATAATCTTCTCGCATTCTCCTCTTCCGTGACAATATGGCACCCACATTTCAATATCTACATTTCCAGGTTCCAGGCTATAAATTTCAATTTGATTGATTTCCATCCCAAAGTTACGAAGAGCTTCTAAAATCTGTTCTTCTTGTACATTTAAATTTTCGCGCTCTCGCTTAATTTCTTTTGCAAAATTGCCCATGACTTCAGAAACACCGTGAAGCTGTTCTGCTACAATCCTTCTACTTTCTTGAATTTGCGCTTTTAAGTGCTGATTGGCTTTAAAATACGTAAGTTCATGCTCAATCACATCGATGACTTTTTTCGATTTCACACAATGTTTGTCCATTTCTCGAATTAGCCTTGGATTTTGCTCAAGAGTGCCATTGTCAACTTCAAGCATAATTTCCTTCATATATTCATAGGTTGTATCAAACTGCTGTGCCCAACATTGTTCTTTTTTAAAACAAAATTGGCACGTCCTTTCGGTAACGCTGCTTAAAAAATAATCAACTTCTTTATCCGCACTTGGCTTTTCATCATAAAATCCATTTTGCGTAAAACTTTTGGAAAGTGCTTGAAAAACATTCGAGAACTGTTCTACGCGATTCGCTGTTACATCTCGAATCTTACGCACGTACTGCTGTTGTTCAAGCATATTTTCAGATGTCCCTGGTACTAATTTACTTAAGTTTTTCAAAACAAAAGATGGGGTTAATAAAAATAGGACAACGGCCGTCAGTGATTCATACAAATTAGTCGTCAACCCTTGATCTGCCTGAGCATATAGGCCAATTAGCAATGAACCAACAACCAACCCAAGAGCTGCCCCTAGCTTTTTACCGTCTTTTAAAAGTCCTCCAAGCAAGCCAGAAAAAGCGAGTAAACTCATTTCGTACAAACTAGAAACATTCGCGAAACTTAAAATTAAACCGGTTACGACCCCTACCGTCGCTCCTATCGTAGGTCCTGATACAAACGCAAAAACTAATACTAAGTAACGAGACAATATATGTTCAGCCGAAAGACCGTAAATCATCCACCCTATTGTCCCCGTCATAACAGATGCCAACAAAATAATAAGAGAAATCACTTCTTCTGTTTTTAACGATTGTTTTCGCTTTCGGTATGAAATTAAGGGCACGCTTTGCAAGAAAATCATGGTTAAAATGAAGCTCAATCCTGCTTCTACTGCCACAAATGTAAAATCATACATGGTGAATTCCTTGGTAAACACATAAAAAATAGTTAGTTTTGTAAGTAACATCGCGATAAATACAGTGAACGGTAACTTCTTTAACGGATCTATCGTCAGCATGCCGCTAAATCGATGAATCAGTAAGAAAACAAATAATGTAGCAAATACGGTGCCTCCATTTTGAATCGAAACACTAAATGCCCCTGCCAATACGGCTAAGCTTGCTAACGGTGCTTTTTCTTTCTTTATAGCCATTACAGCCGCAAAGAATGGTAAAGCAAATGGCATGATTTTCATTAAAATTAACGCTCGTCCTAATAAAAAGCCTACGACTAGCAGCAACAATCCCCATTGAAATAACACCTTTTCCGTTTTCATGCCCGCCTTTGTAAATACACGGGACATTTCTAATCTAGTTCGATTAAATACCGCCTCTGTTGTTGGACTTGCAAAATCTCTTTCCGTCTTTTGCATTCTCCCACCACCCGCTAATTATACTTATTCGTTATTATATCGCGGCGAAAGGTGAAATTTTGTCAAACGGACTAGCAAAATACCTATAATCGTTCGACTATTTTCTAGTATTATATTGAAAACTATACAAAAAGATGTACAATCTTACATGGCGATTTAAAAAATATCAGAGATACTGTTCGTGTCAGAGAAAGCCTATACTCATCATTCTTTTTTAAAAGCAAATAAAAGTCTATAAAAATAACAAAAAAGTTATTGACAATAACCCTGCTTTTTTATATTATTATAAATGTCTTTTAGAGAACGTATAATGGCGGTGTAGCTCAGCTGGCTAGAGCGTACGGTTCATACCCGTGAGGTCGGGGGTTCGATCCCCTCCGCCGCTACTCGAATAACGGCCCGTTGGTCAAGCGGTTAAGACACCGCCCTTTCACGGCGGTAACACGGGTTCGAATCCCGTACGGGTCATCAAAAAGCATGTACAACAGTACATGCTTTTTTTCTACTCTTTTTTTACATATAAAAAAAGCACCTTTTAGATAAAAGGTGCTTTTCAAAAACTCGCTATCTATTTGATATAAGCAGCAAGTTAACCGCGTTTTGCACCGCGTCCACCGCGTTTTGATTCGGTATGGCGTTTTAGGGAAGATAAACGTTCTTCACTGTCTTTTAAGAAACGATTCATTTTTTGTTCGAATGTTTCTTTTGTACGGAAATCATTACCGCCACCACGATTGTTATTACGTTGTGGGCGTGAATCACGTGGACGGTCTGAGCGTGGCGCTCTTGCAGGACGCTCTGGTCTTTCTGGACGTTCTGGTTTGTCTACCGCTTTCTTAATTGAAAGACCAATTTTACCATCTTTCTCAACGTTAATTACTTTGACTTCAACTTCGTCGCCCACTTTTAAATGGTCGTTAATGTCCTTTACATAATTATCAGCTACTTCACTGATATGAACCAAGCCTGTTGAACCTCCTGGTAACTCAACAAAAGCTCCAAAGTTCGTAATACCTGTTACCTTTCCCTGTAACTTGCTGCCTACTTCGATTGACATAAAAAAAATGCTCCTCCTTAAATGATAAAAGAAATCAATTTATTATATTATACAAAAAGCAAAAATACACTGTCAACGAACCATACGTTTAGTCTTTTTTTACATTAAAGATAATTTCCCCGTCTTCTGATAAAAAATAATCTCTGCGGGCAATCTTTTTAATATAATCATCGTCATTTAACTTGACGATTTCACCTTTTAACTGTTTTTGCTTGCTTTGTAATTTTGTCAGCTGCTGTTCTAATTTCACCTTCTCAGCTTTTTTGTTCTCAATAGCTGAGGTTTGCGTAATTAAAGCTGATACCATCAATCCACCAATGATTAAGGCCAACACTCCAAAAACAGTCAAACGCCTAATTAAACCGATACGTTTTCGATCTGTATTTTGTTTAATTTGCTCTTGTTTATGGCTATAATCAGTATTTAACTTCGCGACCTTTTTTTTTCGTACCGCACTCATTGAATTAGTCGTCCCCCTTGTTTTTTAAAGTGTTCACCCATGCAACGACTCTCATTACCATATTCTTTGCACGATTGTAAATTCCTTCTATATACCGAAAACCCATATGTAAAAATCGTTTTACAGGTTTAGGCATCATTCTCCAAAATACGAAAAGAACCCACCTCGTCGGTACGTAAATAAGCTTTAGACAGAATATGAGCAGCTTATGAACAGCTCGGTAGATTCCTAAAGCGACTACAAGTAGAATATGAATAAAGAAGCGGATAGGCTTGACCAAAAAAATATTACTAAGCGTTAAAACACCTCGATATAAACTTAATACGCTCGAGACAGTAAATGTTAATACTTTTAAATACAGTGATTGAAATAAACTTTGATACGCGGCGAAGCCGCAAAACAAAGCAAGAAACGCATACAAACGCAGTTCTCCTTCATTCACCAAAAACAACACATAAAAAATGAGAAGAGCTTGCACCATCCAAAACAATATGTCATTCACAAATACAAACCATGGGCGTGATTTAGAGCGATTAACAAAGTAACGATAAGTATCGAGAGAAGCACCTAAACCGCTTCCCATCGATACCATCGCAAGCATTGTATAGAGCTGAATGTTTAAACTCATCGAAACAACTTACTAAAGAATCCTTTAGCCTTCTCCGATTGGTTCTCATCTAAGTAAACTATATCAAAGATTTTTCCTTTTATCGATACAATTCCTTGATCAACGTCTAAATTTTTCATTTGCAGATTTTGCCCTCTAACTGACAAGAAACCCATCACTGTTTCAAGTAAAAATTCCTCATTGTCAAAGCTCTCTACCTGCTTCACACCCGTAATATCTAAGAGACGCCGACCCTTCATCACTAAATCATGATTTGGAGTATGGTCTTTGTTTGAATTGCTTGCTTCGTAAAATTGGCTCATATCTTCATCCCCACCTCATTCATTAAGAGCATTCACTCTTGTTATCTGTTGTTTAAAACATATGAATGAGAAAGGTGATTTAGAACAAGCCTTCATCAGTTATACTTCAGATGAAATACGCTCTTCTTTGATAATTGAGTACAAATTAGCTGCTTCTTCTTTTTTAGCTGCTTCTTGAAGAGCCTCTATTTTAACGGTAATTTTCTTCGTGCCAAATGTGATCGCTAATTCATCTCCTACTTTCACATTTGTGCTTGCTTTTGCAACGATACCATTAATGGTAATACGACCCTTGTCTGATACTTCTTTTGCTAATGTGCGGCGCTTAATTAAACGTGATACTTTTAAAAATTTATCTAACCTCATAATTCCCTCACCTTTCTGTTTTACAAACCTGTTTTTTTGGCTTCTTCCCAAAATTCATCTAACTCTTCTAACGAAAAAGATTCAAATGGTTTTTGAGAAGCTTTCACTTTTTCTTCAATATATTGAAATCGATTTAAAAATTTTGTATTCGTTCTAGCTAATGCAGCTTCAGAGTCGATTTTATAGAATCTTGCAATATTCACTAAAGCAAATAAAATATCTCCAAATTCATCGCTCATTTTTTCTTTATCAGCATGCTGTACTTCCTCTTGGAATTCAGCAAGTTCTTCTTGGACTTTTTCCCACATAGGTTCAACTTCTGACCAATCAAACCCAACTTTTGCAGCTTGTTTTTGATATCCGTGCGCTTTCATTAAAGAAGGCATAGCCTCCGGTACAGAAGCTAACAGAGAAGAAGATTCCTCTCCTTTTTCTTCTTTTTTGATTTCATCCCAATTTTTTAAGACCTCATCTGTATCATTCACGCTCACTTCACCAAATACATGTGGATGGCGTCTTACCATTTTCTCTGAAACCCTGCGAATGACATCATCAATTGAAAACATTCCTTCATCTTCACCGATTTGTGCATGAAGCAATACCTGCAGCAATACATCACCAAGCTCTTCAATCATATTATCGTCATCTTGACGATCAATTGCATCTAATAACTCATAAGACTCTTCTAGCAAATAGCGCTTGAGCGATTCATGCGTTTGTTTTTGGTCCCAAGGACATCCGTTTGGCCCTCTAAGGGTGGCAATAATCCTTCTGAATGCGTCAAATTGATGGTATAAAATCGTTTCGTCCGCTACTGGAGGAACATAAATAGTCGTTAAGTTATTGAGCGACATTTCTCTATCTAATTCATACAGCTTGACCAGTTGAATTTTTTCTTCACTGCTTCCCGCTGCCGTTACAATATAAACAAGGTAATCATCAGGCACGTGTTCCATCAGCGTTAGCTTTACCTCTGAGGCAACGAACTGATCGTACACTTGAGCAATCAGAACATGACCGGTTAATTCTATTTCGCTGCGCTTTAAATCTGTTCCATCTAGCAGCTGAAACCCTTCAATAGGATCGATCTTTAGCGCGCCAAAGATTGAGTCTAAGAAGCTTTGTCCCCCTTTAATTTCAACGGGAATGCTGCGTTCTTTTCCTTTTTTTAAAAGTAATTGAACCGTACGTTCTGCCACTAAAGGGTGCCCCGGAACAGCATACACCACTTCTTCTATTGAAGCTTTTTCGATTAAATCATTCGATATATGTTCATATACCTCTTCAAATGCATCATAAGATTCGTATACGTCATCATAGGATACATACGTCAAGCCTTCACTTTCTAATTCTTTGATTACAGGATGTTCTTTTGTGCGCATATAAATATGCTTTTCATGCTGTAGCAAGCGATAAATGCCTACAGGTAGCTGTTCTAAATCGCCTGCTCCTAAACCAATAACTGTTACTTTACCTGTCATTGCTTCACCTTCTTATTTATTTTTTAATACGTATTTAGCTAAAACACTTCCCATGGGAAGTAAACGTAATTCCTCTTCGGTAAAAATATGTTGTTTCATAATGATGAACAAATAAAACAAACCGCCTATTAAAACACCAGCTCCTGTTTCAACCACTTGTTTGCTTGTATCTAAACCATTAGACCATACAAAGTGATGTAAACAAAATAAATAGCTTTGCAAAAGAAATACCATTGCTATGCCCGTTATGAAAATACCTCCACTCGCCTTTTTCGGAACAAGAGGGACAGCTAGCTTTTTATACAGACAAAATAGATTGATTGCTGCAACGATGCCAAATCCAGCTGAGGAAGCAATGGCTGCTCCTATGGTTTGAAAATCTGGTATTAGCCAAAGATTTAATGTCAGTTTGACCGTCATGCCAGCGATGACGGCTATTACAGGCGCGAAAACAGCTCCCATCCCCTGTAACACAGCTCCAGCAGTTGCTGCTACTGTCGTAAATATAACTAACAAGCTCAAAATTTGTAAAACGTCCGTTCCGTGGGAGTCACCGTATAAAAGCATATTAATGGGTTTCATCAGCGCAATCAAGCCAAAAGCTGCTCCAACTCCGACTACAAACGATAGGCGGAGAGATAGCTGAACTTTTTCAACCACAAATGACAGGTTCTTTTTCACAATTGCTGAAGAAATAACAGGTACAAGCGAAAGCGAAAAAGCTGTACCTACTACTGTGCCTAATTGAATCAACGGAAGCCCGCGGTCGTAAATACCTTTTAAAATTTGTGCTGCCTCTTCAGCCATGCCGTGCGCCGTCAGACTAGAATATAAAGTAAAGGAATCAATAAGCTGGATAAACAGCAAACCCATACCGCTAATACAAATTAATAAGCCTTGAATAACAAGGATTTTAAATATTTTTTTGATGTCTGCTTTTTTTATGCGTTGAAATATCCCCTTAGAATTTGTCTTTGTTCTAAAAACAAATAAAAATAAAATAATAAGAGATGTTATACCGCCTGTTATGGAACCAAAAATAGCTCCCGCCCCTGTAGTATAAGGACCATACCCATGCTGCATAAAGAAAATAGACAGATACAAAATAGTCCCTACCCGTACAACTTGTTCTGCGATTTGAGACAACGCCGTAGGAAACATATTATGTAATCCTTGATAATAACCACGAATAACAGCAATAAACGGAATAAGTAAAAAGGAAAATGAAATAATTTGAATGAGAACCGTTAACTCACGATCTCCCATCCACTCGGCAATCGTTTCTGCAAAGATATATTCGAGCGCAAATATCATGCAGCCTAATACAAACAAAAAAGTAAATGAAACTTGAAGTATTCCTCGTATTTCCTTTCTCCGATTTGTTGCCGCATAATCAGCTACTAACTTCGAAATAATTACAGGGAAACCATATGTACCTAGCTGTAGCGCAATTCCATATAGCGGATAAACTTGCTGATAGATATAAAACCCTATATCTCCCGCAATATGGTGATATGGAATACGATAAGTGGCACTTAAGATTTTCGTAAATAAACCTGCGAGCATTAAAATAATGGCGCCATTAAAAATAGAATAGAGCTTTGACTGTTTCTGCATTCCTACACCTTTCACCGCAGTTTGTAATTATGTGAACAACTCTTTTTATTAGCCGTTAACTGTAGCAGAACAGAGCTTTGTTCTTATAAAACATCCTGCACTTTCCAATAAATAAAATACCGTACCATTATATCATGTTCTCTTTATTTCTAAGGTAAGACAGCATGAAAAAAGGCAGCAGAAACTGCTACCTTTTCAGTAAATAATGTAAAATAAAGATAATTACGCTTACTGCTCCATTTGACGAGATAAGAAGCTAGCTGCTGTTTCGGCTGCTTTATGCTCTACTTCACCAAGAGACTTATCTTTTGAGAAGATGATAACGGCTCCAATCGGATCTCCATTTGCAATAATTGGACCGATTGTGTAAGAAGAAATATTTTCTTCGTATCCATCGACAAATTCAAGATTTTTCCCATCAGTTACTAAAGAAGAACTGCGGCTTTCCATAACAGATTCCACTAAAGAACTAATGTTTTTATTTAAGTATTCTTTTTTAGAACTTCCTGCTACCGCAATAAATACATCGCGGTCACAAATAAGTACAGGATGACCTAAGCTATCGTATAGCGCTTCGCCATACTCTTTCGCAAAATCTCCCAATTCACTAATTGGCGAATATTTCTTTAAAATAACTTCTCCATCGCGATCGACGAAAATCTCTAGTGGATCTCCCTCTCGGATTCGAAGTGTTCTTCTAATTTCTTTTGGAATCACAACGCGACCCAAATCATCAATACGACGAACAATACCTGTTGCTTTCATTCATTGAAGCCTCTCTTTCATACGATGATTAAAATAATTGGTGAATATCACTGATGGCTATATGATAAAAGGTTCACCTTTGTTGAGGTTAGTATTCTTCACTCTACAACTTCTATTCACCAACCATCTCTTTTTTTGTTAAAAAGTGTGCTTTTATTAAAAAAATGTCCAAAAAACCGCCAAAACATGGGGATCTGGATATTTTTATTTCAGCTATACAAAAAGAAGGCTCAAAAATGAGCCTTCTTTTTAATTCGTAACTTGTTCTTTTTTAACAGTGGCTACTCCTTTTACTAACTGATACACAATATTGAGCCATTCTTTTTGAGCAAGTCCCTTTACATTAACCACTAATTTTACTTTCTTGCCTTCCATACCTAAGCTGACCATTCTGCCAAATTGATCACCTAGCATGAATAATTTTTGGCCGTCTACCGTTGAGCTTACTTCTTCAGACAGCAGAATAGAAATTTCTTGTTTTGACTGAAGAATAGATTCTACTAAGTTCTGCGTTGCATATACTTTTGTTTCGGCTACTTTAAATAAATACTCAACCTCAGCCGGATACTCTCCAAAACGATCAATCATTTCATCTTGCAATTCTTGAATATCCTCTAGTGCTTCAATTCCTCTAAAGCGCTTATACATTTCGATTTTCAAGCGGCCGTCTGTAATGTACTGATCAGGGATATACGCGTCCAAGTCCAGATTCATTTCAACATTAAATTTCACACTTTCTCCGTCAGACCCGCGTCTTTCCTCTATCGCTTCTTTAAGCATTTGTGAGTAGAGATCGAAACCGACAGAATCGATAAATCCATGCTGCTGAGCACCAAGTAAGTTTCCGGCACCACGTATTGAAAGGTCACGCATAGCAATTTTAAAACCAGAACCTAATTCGGTGAATTCTTTAATAGCTTGCAGACGCTTTTCAGCTACTTCTGTCAGTACTTTGTCTTTGTGATACGTAAAGTACGCATATGCCACGCGATTTGAACGACCTACACGCCCTCTTAATTGATACAGTTGTGATAATCCCATCTTATCAGCATTATTGACAATGAGCGTATTTACATTTGGAATATCTACTCCTGTTTCGATAATGGTTGTACTCACAATAACGTCATATTCGCCTTCTAAAAAGCTTAAGATAACCGCTTCGAGTTCTGTTTCATTCATTTTTCCGTGGGCATACGTTACCCTAGCATCAGGCACGAGCATCGAAATTTCTTCTGCTTTTCGTTCAATATCTTCTACGCGATTATATAAGAAGTAAACTTGGCCATCACGCGCTAACTCACGCTCAATCGCTTCACGAACTAGAACCGGATTATACTCCACTACATACGTTTGAACTGGAAAACGATTTTCAGGCGGCGTTTCAATAACAGACAAATCCCTTACGCCCAACATAGACATATGTAATGTTCGTGGAATAGGTGTTGCTGTAAGTGTAAGGACATCAACGTTTGCTTTCATTTGCTTAATTTTTTCCTTGTGCGTTACACCAAAACGCTGTTCTTCATCGATAACTAACAATCCTAGATCTTTATAAATCACGTCTTTAGATAGTAAACGATGTGTACCAATCACTACATCTACTGTCCCGTTTTTTAGCCCTTTAATTGTTTCTTGCTGCTGTTTACGGCTGCGAAAGCGGCTCAATAGCCCAATATTGATTGGATAGTCTTGAAAACGCTCACGGATGGTTTCATAGTGCTGTTGAGCTAAAATAGTGGTTGGTACTAAAATAGCTACTTGTTTTCCATCTGTAACAGCTTTAAACGCAGCACGAATGGCTACTTCCGTTTTTCCGTATCCAACGTCTCCACAAAGCAGACGATCCATTGGTCTTTCATGTTCCATATCCTTTTTAATTTCTTGTACAGAACGAAGCTGATCTTCGGTTTCTTGATAAGGGAAAGCTGTTTCAAACTCTCTCTGTAAATCGCCATCGGGTGAAAATGCATACCCTTTACTTGCTTCACGCTCTGCGTACAATTTAATTAAGTCATCAGCGATGTCTTGAACAGAAGACTCAACTTTCCGTTTTACTTTCTTCCAGTCATTTCCGCCAAGTTTATATACTTTTGGCTCTTTCCCTTCAGAACCTACGTATTTTTGTACTTGATCAATCTGTTCAACAGGAACGTACAGCTTGTCAGAGCCTTCATATTTGATATGGATATAATCTTTATGATTACCGTTAATCTCTAACGTTTCCATTCCTAAGTAACGGCCAATACCGTGGTTCACGTGAACTACATAGTCACCTACATTTAACTCTGAATAGCTTTTAATACGCTCTGCATTGGAAAGTTTTTGACGACGCTTTGATTTCTTTACCCGTTTTTTAAACAATTCTTCCTCAGTTAAAACGGCTAATTTTTGCATCGGCAGTTCAAAGCCCATTTGTAAATCGCCTTCAATAATTTGAACAAGACCTGGCACAAGCTGACCATTTCCATCTAAAATAGATGAATCAATATCATAATCTGCTAGCACACCTTCGAGTTTTTTCACCCGCTCTTTATCTGCTCCTAAGAGGACCACCGTATAATTAGCATTTTTCCAACGTTCAATTTCACTTTTTAATAAGTTCATTTGGCCGTAAAACTGCTGCATCTGCTTACATGAAATATTAATAATATTTTGCGGACTCGTATACGACACGTGTTTCAAAAATAACGATAAGTATAAAAACTGATGTTTTGCTCGCTGAATAAGAGATGGGAGCTTATGAGATAATTGAACGTCTCGAACAATTTGCCCCTGTCCTAATAATTCTGTTATCCATTCAGCTTCCTCTGTTTCAAGCTGATCAGACGTTTCTTGAATTCGAGTTGTCTCATCAAAGATGACAAGGCCACTTTCTGGTAAATAATCTAGTAAACTAGCAGGCGATTCGTAAAAGAATGATAAATACTTGAACATATTTTCAAGAAGTTGACCTTGACGCAGCTGTTCAATTTCACCTTTAATATTTTCTGTTAAGGTAGCTTTTAGCGCTGTGTTTTTCACTTGTTGAAGCGTCGAAGCCAGCTGTGCTTCTAGTTCTTCAATTCCTTTGGCCACTTCATTTTGGTTCACAATGATTTCCGTAGCTGGGCCGATTGAGATTTCTTTTAGCTGCTCTTGAGAGCGTTGATCCTCGATTGTAAAAGTACGAATGGAATCAATCTCCGTATCAAATAGTTCAATTCGGACAGGTAGTTCTTCTGTTAACGGATAAATATCAATGATTCCTCCGCGCACACTAAATTCACCCGGAGCTGAAACCATCGATGCCCGCTCATAACCCAACTCAACTAACCTTTTTAAATAATGATCAACGTCGATGTCGATCCCCATTTGAAACGGCAGCTGCGTTTGCTCCCATCTTGCTTTAGGAGGCAACAGCTTTCGAATTCCTGCAAGCGGTGTCACAACTACTCCACCTGTATTTTGACTCCAATAATTGAGTACTTCAATTCGCTGAGCCTTTAATTCTGGACTTGCAATCCCCACTTCTGTAGCAACTAAATCATTAACAGGGTATAAGAAAACGTCTTTTTCCGGTAAAAGATGTAAAAGGTCTTCATACACTTTTTGGGCTTGATATAAATTATGGGTCACTACTAATAAGGGATATTTTTTATCCTCATTTAACAGTGCCATTAATACAGATCGAGCTGAACCGGAAATTCCCGTTACTAACTGTTCTTTCAAACCTTCTTCTAAACTGCTGACAACAGCTCCAATTTCTTTATTTTCTTCAAATTGCTGTCTAATCCCTCGCAAAGGAATTCCCTCCTCCCATGATATGTCTAAACTAAACAGAAAAACGCTTTGGTTTGAGACCAAAGCTTTTTATTGTATAAATGTTTCGTACTGATGATAGTCTGGATTTCGTTCTAGCGCTTCTTGACAATCTTCACAAATAATTTTAACCACGATATCTCCACTATTATGGTAGTGAATAAAGTCTTTTCGTTCATCTGCGGTCAGGTGATTAAAACCGAGTGCTTCAGTATTGTGAGCTGTCTTTTCTATCATACCGACTTTTGCGCCACAATGTCTACAGAAATAATGAATAGACATACAAATCCTCCCAAATCTTTTAGTGTTAGTATGGACGATTGAGAGAAATTTTATTCTACTTAATTATAGCGATTCATTACTTCTAAGAACGGTTTACCTAAAAAGTCTTCACTCGCGCGTACAGACGTTTTCATTGCTTCATCCATATGAACCATTTCATCTTCTGTAAAGCGCCCTAGTACATAATCAACTACTTTCATACCGTTCTGCGGACGATCAATTCCAATACGAATTCGGTTAAACTCTTGGGTTTTTAAATGCTGAATAATCGACTTTATTCCGTTATGGCCGCCTGGACTTCCTTTTGTACGCAATCTTACTTTTCCGCACGGTAAATCTAAGTCATCATAAATAACAAGTAAGTCTTCCACGTCTATATCGAAATAGTCCATTAACGGGCGAATACTTTCTCCTGATAAATTCATATATGTTAGAGGCTTTAATAATATGACTTTTTCTCCTTTTATTATACCTGTTCCATATATTCCGTTAAACTTTGTTTTATCTAATGAAATCATAAACTGTTCAGCAATTTTATCAATTGCCATAAATCCTATGTTATGACGAGTACGGTCATATTCTTTGCCAGGATTCCCTAAACCAACGATTAATTTCAAAATAGATACTCCTTTCCACTCTATGTAAGTTGTACATAATAGGTAAATGTCTTTAATGTTTTACATTACTATATAGTATCACTTTTATTATAATCAATTCACACAAAAAGACGTAACCTTTTGGTTACGTCTTTTTATATTATTCTTCGTTATCTTTTTCTTTCGTTGCTTCAACATCGCCTTCAGCATCCTGAACTTCGCCGCTGTCCGGCTCTTCTTCCTGTTGAGGAGGTAGTACAGAAGCAACTGTATCTTCTGCATTATGCGTAATTTCTAGCTTTTTATCTACCTTAATATCCGCTACCGTGATTGTATCATTAATTCCTAAATCCGATACATCTACATCAATAGATGATGGGATATCTTGCGGCAAGCCTTTTAATGAGATTTCATATAGAGACTGCTGTAATACGCCACCTTCTTTTGTTCCTTTTGCTTCTCCTACTAGAGATAAAGAAACTTCAGTATCAATTTCTTTCTTCATGTCGACCACTTGGAAGTCGGCGTGGACAATTTCGTTTTTTAATGGATCGGTTTGAATATCATGTAACATTACGGAATATTTTTGCTTATCCACTTGTAATGTTAACACTCCATTGCGTCCTGCTTCACGAATAGTCTTAATAAAATCAGCACTGTTTAAGTAAATAGGTGTGGATTCTGTTTTATTTCCGTAAACAACCGCTGGGAAGTTTCCTTCGTCGCGAATTTTTCTATTTGTAGAATTTTTGAAATCCGTTCTTTTATTTGCTTGAATTGAAATACTCATTTTATTCACCTTCCAGTATGTTTTCTACTTAAAATGTACCCTTTTTAGAAGGTTGCTAAACATGAAACCCGGTTTGAACAGTAATATATCTTTGTTCATTCCGTCCAAAGCGCTTTAAAATCAAGGGTTAGCACATTTTAATTTTTTTCAAAAAAACCTCTTTCCAAATGGAAAGAGGTTCTGTTTATCAATCAAATAATGTACTAACTGATTGCTCTTCGTGAACACGAATAATCGCTTCACCGATTAACGGAGCTACTGAAAGTTCTGTTACTTTATCAATTTTCTTATCTTCTGTTAAAGCAATAGAGTTTGTTACAGCTAGCTCTTTGATTGTAGAGTTTTGAATACGCTCAATCGCAGGGCCTGAAAGCACTGGGTGTGTACAACAAGCATATACTTCTTTTGCACCTGCTTCAATTAATGCACTTGCACCAATTGTAATTGTACCAGCTGTATCAATCATGTCATCAATCAAGATTGCTGTTTTTCCTTCCACTTGTCCAACAATGTTCATAACTTCTGCTACGTTTGGACGTGGGCGACGTTTGTCAATGATAGCGATCGGTGCTTTTAGACGTTCCGCTAAACGGCGAGCACGAGTTACGCCACCGTGGTCCGGAGATACAACAACAACATCATCAAGGTTTTTACTCTTGAAGTATTCACCTAAAATTGGAACACCTACTAAATGGTCAATTGGAATATCGAAGAAACCTTGAATTTGAGGAGCGTGTAAATCTAATGTGATAATACGAGTAGCTCCCGCTTTTTCAATGATATTTGCTGCTAATTTGGCAGTGATTGGTTCACGTGCACGAGCTTTACGATCCTGACGAGCATAGCCATAGTAAGGCATAACGATGTTAATTGTTTTAGCTGATGCACGTTTTAATGCATCAATCATAATTAATAATTCCATTAAGTGTTCGTTAACTGGAGCACTTGTTGATTGAATGATAAATACATCACAACCACGGATACTTTCTTCAATGTTAATTTGAATTTCACCGTCACTAAAACGATCAACCGAACATTTACCTAATTCCACACCAATTACTTTTGCGATCTCTTCAGCTAAAGCCTTGTTTGAATTTAGCGTAAATAACTTTAAATTTTCATCAGCATATACATTTGACATTTTATTGTGAAACCTCCGTCAGGATTTTTTATTAATATCAAGCTTTTCAGCATAGTTTTCTTTATTTACTTGTTTCGCACGAGCAATTGATAATGCTTTTCCTGGTACATCATCAGTTACGGTTGAACCAGCTGCAACATAGGCTCCTTCACCAATTGTTACAGGTGCAATTAAGTTTGAGTTACATCCTACGAATGCCCCATCTTCAATCTTTGTTAAAAATTTATTTTTCCCATCGTAGTTAACTGTAATAGATCCGCACCCTAAGTTTACACCTTTTCCGACCTCTGCGTCTCCAATATAACTTAAATGAGAAGCTTTGCTACCTTTTCCAAAAGATGCTTTTTTAATTTCTACAAAGTTTCCTACGCGCACTTCATCTCCAATTGATGACTGAGGACGAATATGTGCAAATGGGCCAATTGTGACTTCGTGACCAATTTCACTATCGTGAGCAACAGAATGGCGAATAGAAGTATTATTACCTATTTTGCAGTCTTTAATTTCACTGTTAGGTCCTACTTCACAATTCTCTCCAATTACAACTGTTCCTTGAATAACCGTGCCAGGATAAACAACCGTATCTCTACCAATGACAGCATCTGCTGAAATGTACGTGTTAGAAGGATCCACAATCGTCACTCCATTTAACATATGCTGCTTGTTGATACGCTTTTTCATTGTTTCTTCTGCTTGAGACAGAGCAAATCGATCATTAACGCCCAATGTTTCAGCAAAATCGGATGTTTGATATGCAGAAATAATTTGACCTTCATTTTTTAGAATTTCGATAACATCAGGTAAATAATACTCTCCCTGTACATTATCATTTGAAACTTTTGAAAGTGTCTCAAATAATCTCTCATTATCAAAACAATACGTACCAGTATTAATTTCCTGTACAAGACGCTCTTGTTCCGTGGCATCTTTATGCTCAACAATCTTTTCAACAGACCCTTGTTTATTTCGAATGATGCGTCCATATCCTGTTGAATCTTCTGCATGAGCTGTTAAAACAGTTGCCATTGCATTTGTTGCTTCATGATGCTTTAATAAAGATTCAATTGTTTCAGCTGTAATAAGCGGAGTATCTCCACATACAACAATTGTCGTACCTTTTTCATGTGCAAGTAAAGATTCTGCTTGCATTACTGCATGAGCTGTTCCTAACTGCTCTTCTTGTAAAGCAAATAAGCTTTTATCTCCAACATGTGATTTCACTTTTTCGGCACCGTGACCTACAACAGTAATTAAATTTGTTAAATCCAAGCGTGATAACTGATCAATTACGTGTTGCACCATCGGTTTGCCACACACAGGGTGTAACACTTTATATAAAGATGACTTCATACGTGTACCCTGACCAGCTGCCAATATGACTGCATATCTTTTTGACATAACAGGCCTCCAATTTTACCTTTTTATCCATTAAGAATATTATATCAAAAATGACAGCATTTCAAGGAATCATTTATAAGTCATGAATTTTATTTTTTGGTAATGCTAAAGTTTTACAAAGGTGTGAAATTATATAAGTGACAATCAAAAAGAAAAGAGCCTACTTTTAAGTAGACTCTTAATGTATCATATGTTTACGAAGCACCCGCTTCTTCGAATTCAACTTCTACCTCACCTAAACGATGATATTCTGCTAAAACAGCATCTTGAATCTTTCCGCGAGTATTTGAATTGATTGGATGTGCAATATCACGGAACTCACCATCCGGTGTACGTTTACTTGGCATGGCTACAAATAAGCCATTATTACCATCAATCACACGAATATCATGAACAACAAATTCACCATCTAATGTGATTGAAGCAATCGCTCTCATACGTCCTTCAGTGTTCACGCGGCGTAATCTTACGTCAGTTACTTCCATCTTGTTCACCACCTTTTTCTATGCGAAGCTTTACATACTTAATTCCACAGAATTTTGTGTTTTCCTGCTATTCAGAAAAAATTTTTAGAAAATTTTCGCAAAAAAAGTGAACAATTGGAAGTTACTTGCTTTTTGTTAGAAATTTGTTAATTTAATTACCCTTTAACTAGCGCAATAACTTCAATTTCAACAAGTACATCTTTTGGTAGTCTCGCTACTTCTACACATGAACGTGCCGGCTTATGGTCACCGAAGTAGTCGCCATAGACTTCATTTAACGCTGCAAAGTCGTTCATATCTTTGATGAATACGGTTGCCTTTACAACTGTATTTAGAGAAGCTCCAGCTTCTTCAAGAACTGCTTTTAGATTTTCAAATACTTGAGTAGCTTGTACTTGAACATCGCCTTCGACCAATGTACCATCTGGACGAAGTGGAATTTGACCTGAACTGTAAAACAAGTTATTCACAACAATTCCCTGTGAATATGGACCAATAGCTTGCGGTGCATTTTTTGTTTGAACCTGTAACATATGTTCCTCTCCCTTACTTGATCAAATATATTTTAAGTAATTGCCTTCCTGTACACGAATTTGTTTATCTTTGATATTTACATCTGTCAATTGTACAAGAGACACATACTCATCCACTAAACGTTCTTCAATATCTTCTGATTCTACTAAAACTCCAATACCAGCAACAGTTGCATCGAACTCTTCAAGCAAACTAACCATTCCGTTTACAGTACCGCCAGCTTTCATGAAGTCATCAATGATGAGTACATTTGATCCCACCGCTAAACTTCTTTTAGCTAACAGCATCGTTTGAATGCGCTTAGATGAACCCGACACGTAGTTAATACTAACGGTCGATCCCTCGGTTACTTTACTGTCTCTGCGTACAATAACAACCGGCACGTCTAAATACTGAGCAACCGCATACGCAATAGGAATACCTTTTGTCGCTACAGTCATCACAACATCGATTTTGCGGTTAGCAAAAAGCGATGCATACAAGCGACCGATTTTATTCACAACGCGGGGGTTTCCTAAAATATCAGTTAAATATAAATATCCACCTGGCAGTAAACGCTCAGGTTTTTCAATCAACCCACATAATTCTTGAACAAGCTGGCTGGCTTCTTCATTCGTCATCTTTGGAATGAATTTAACTCCGCCGGCAGCTCCTGGTAGCGTAACCAAAGTTCCGATACCTTGCTGTTCAAAAGTTTGTTTAATAATCGCCATATCTTCGCTAATAGATGATTTTGCGGAATCATATTTATCTGCAAAATACGTAAGAGGGATAAGGCGCTGAGGGTTTTGAATGAAATAGTTGGTCATATCAATTAATCGTCCACTACGTCGAAACTTCATAACATCCTCCTGAAAATCCGAATATTGTAATGTAAATATAACATTAACATACGGATTTATTCAAGCGTTATTCGTTCACCTAGTAGCCTAACTGCATAAACTTTATCGCAAAAACCACGTAATCCGTTATAAATGCGATGCATACGTGAATCATGCTGTACAAGTCCAAATACAGTTGGCCCACTGCCGCTCATGAGCACAGCATCGGCGCCAAAACGCTTTATTTGTTCTTTAATGAGAGCTACTTCCGGATGCGTTTTCAGCGTTACTGCTTCTAATACATTTCCTACAAGGCTACACATTTGATCATAATTTCCTGATTGTATAGCATGAACCATCTCATCTACTTTTGGATGATCCATCTCTTTAATTTTCAAGTTTCGATATACATCTGCCGTAGAAACACCTATTTCAGGCTTAGCCAAAATCACCCAGCAGCTTGGAGGTGCCTCAATATGCTCTACAATCTCTCCGCGCCCTGTAGCAAGAGCTGTCCCTCCGTACACGCAAAAAGATACGTCAGAGCCAATCTCAGCCCCTATTTCTGCAAGTGTGTCTAATGATAACCCTAATTCCCATAACGTATTTAAACCGCGTAATGTAGCAGCCGCGTCACTGCTGCCTCCAGCTAATCCAGCAGCCACTGGAATATGTTTATCAATTAATATATTTACACCTTTTAAAATGTTATAGCGTCGCTTCAAAATCTGCGCTGCCTGATAAGCGAGATTTCGCTGGTCATCCGGAACAAAGCGATTATGAGAATAAATAACAATTCGTCCATCTTCACGATCAGAAAGTTCAATTCTGTCTGCTAAATCAATTGTTGTCATAATCATCTTAACTTCATGGTAACCATCTGGACGTTTATGTAACACATCAAGTGACAAATTTATTTTAGCCGGTGCTTTCACCATTAATTTCAACTTACTTCACCTACTTCATCTTATCGAGTTTAACGCTATTTTATCATAAAATGAACAAGATATAGCTGTTCATTTAAACATCTTTGTTTAATCCTCTTTTTTATCTTTCATTTTGGGACAAAAAAACCGAAGCGGTTACACACTTCGGTTTTCCTCATTTCACTTTAAATAATCGTATAAGCATTGATTTTCACTATGCTATTGCTTTAGCTGCTGCTGTGCAAGCTCCACAGCTCGCTTCACCATATTGCCTGCATCTTTTGCCCGAATAGCGCCCCAACCTTCTGCTTGTACAGTATCGTAAAAACCAAGTTCTTTAGCCAGTTCTTCTTTCAGCTTCGACGACATAATCCCTCTACGCCTTGACATTGCACATGGCTCCTTTACGTATAAAATGAAATTTCAACCTGAATCTCGTCGCTCTCTTACATAAGAAACGCGAGGACGATATGTATAGTATGTATAAAAAATAATGCATATATAATTTGAAAAAAAGACCAATAAAAAAGCAGTAAACCAATGTCCACTGCTCATCACCACTTGCTATATTGCCTATGTCATTCTTAGAAAAATTTTAGTTGCACTGTTTCCGTTAACACATCTGCGTAACTATACGAAACGCGCTCCAAAGAGTTTTCCTCTTGATCTAATTCAACGATAAAAACAGATGGGTACGTTTCTGTTAATACACCTGAACGTTCTACTGTTTTTCTACGACCACCGTTTGCTTTTAAAGTTAATCGTTGGCCTAGGTGCAAATCCAGCGCTTGCTTAATATCAGACAAAGTTTTCGCCATATTGGTCCACCTCACTATGTATAGTGTAACACATGTTAGAAAAATAGTCAAAAACATAAAATTATAACAATCTATCTCTAATTGTGTCAATAAATAATTTTCAACATGAATCTACATTTCGCTGTTAGTATGCTCGTTTTCCAACGAAATATGTATATCTTTAGCAAATATTGAAAATGATTTTGTGAAATTAAGCGTATACTTTGGCTTCATACGAAAAAACAACTGGTTGCACACCATGCGTGTACATGCTGTAACCAGTTGTTTTTATTTCTACTCATCGCTTTCATAAGGCATACCCGTGCGAAGCAGCCCCTTTGTTTCTACTCCTCCTAAACCTTTAGCACCCGTTAATGTATTACGTAGGACGTCCCATACATTAATACGATCCGTGAAAGGAGTAAAACTTAGTTTTGCCACTACATACACGGGGTCAAGCGCATGAATATTTACGCGTGAAGGTGAACTAGCAAAGTTTGCTCCAGCTTGAATCAATAATTCAAAATGCGATTGACAGGCACCTGCAAAAATCACCAGCTGATCTAAATTACCAATTTTTTTTCTTGCTTCTTGGACTGTTTGAATATAGTGCTTGGAATGTCTATAAGCAAGAAGATCATCTTTATTTCCTTTTCCTTTGGAATATGCATCATGCCCTGTCAGCACCAGAATATCAGGTCTTACATCCTCAATTAACTTTCCAACTTTCTCTGGCATTTCTGACTCTACGCAATGAACACCATAAACAGGAACACCCATTTTTTCATAAACCAACAAACATTTACGTAAATAATTAGGGTCTCCGTCTACATGCAGGACCTTTCCTGGAATTTGAAATAAGCGATGTGAATGGCTGTATCCATTTGTCATGCTATATTCAGTTTTCTCTCGAACGAGCCGATAATCCTGTTGAATAAGCTCCAAGGATCTTTCTAAAAGTTCTTCTTCTTGTTTTTTTCTTTGATCCTGTTCTTTAGCATCCACAACCTCTAAATCTGTACAAGGAGCGTCGGCAATCAACCGAACGTCTTCTCCTATTAAAGTCGCATATTTCCCCGCTTCGCTGTCATTAATAGCTATAACACGAAAAAGCAAATCTCTCTGATAAGAAGGTCGTGTAACTATATCACCAATTTTGATGTTCATATGCTTCACTCCGTCTTTGCTACTTCAAAAATAAATTCTCTTCATAGCCTATGACTTCATGATAAAAATGTGATGATTTAGCGAAATGATTTTAAAAGTTGGTCACTTAACGTTCCGAATTCTTGAATAGACAGCGTTTCGCCTCTTCTTTTCGGATCAATTTCAGCAGTTGAAAGTGCTTGCTCGATGTCTGCTTTTTTCTGCTTCCCATTGGGCAAGTTATTCACTAGATTGTTTAAAATCGTTTTCCGTCGCTGTCCAAAACTTGCTCGTACAACTTGGAAAAAGAATGCTTCATCTTGTACCTCTACCGCTGGCTTTGGTCTTCTCAACAGCCGAATAACAGCTGAATCTACATTAGGCTGCGGATTAAACACTGTTTTAGGCACAATCATAACCGTCTCAGCCTCTGTATAGTATTGAATTGCAATAGAAAGTGAACCGTAATCTTTTGTTCCCGGTTTAGCTGCTATACGGTCAGCAACTTCTTTTTGAAGCATAACAACGATTCCACGTACCGGGATTTGTTCTTCTAATAATTTCATCAGAATGGGTGTCGTCACGTAATATGGTAAATTCGCAACGACCATTAAATCTTCTATGTTTTCGAATTCTTGTTCGAGCGTCCCTTTTAAATCAGCTTTTAACACATCTTGATGAATAACTTTTGCATTTGGGTAAGGAGAAAGAGTATCAGCTAAAATCGGAAGCAGACGCTGATCGATTTCAAACGCCAGTACTTTTTTTGCGCGCTTTGCTAGCTGTTCAGTTAACGCCCCGATACCAGGTCCAATTTCAATAGCTCCCGTTTCTTCTGTTATTTCCGCATGATCAACAATACGATGTAAAATGTTCGTATCAATTAAAAAATTTTGTCCTAAACTCTTTTTAAATGTAAAACCGTATTTCTTTAAAATTTCCTTGGTTCGATTAGGCGTTGCAATATCTTTTAACACGATCCCTTTTCCTCCTTATTTATCTGCTCAACAGCTCTGATAAAGTCCTCTTTTGAAATTTGGAACATCTGTAATCGTTTATGCAGCTGCTTTCCGTTGGCATAACCAACTTTTAATAACTTCCCTATTCTTTCACGTCGAGACTTAGCTTTACTATCTCCTATCAAACGAGCTACGATTAAATCCTCTTGAGAAATCTCCATAGCTGCCCCCATCCACTCTTGCTTCACATCTTTTAATGCTTTTTGAATAGACGCAATAGAAGCATGTTCAACTCCAATACCTTTGCCGTTTTTAGGGCGCGCCTCTTCTTTATCTAAGAATGCATGTTTGCATCCTGGAACACGTTCTGAAACAATATTTCGAATTCGCTGTCCTGGATAATCTGGATCTGTAAAAATAATCACGCCTCTTGTTTTTTGAGCTAATTTTACTTTCTCAATGGTTTCTTCATTTACAGCTGATCCATTTGTCTCGATGGTATCCGCATCCACTGCACGTTTAATCGCTACAGTGTCATCTCGGCCTTCTACTACAATAATTTCTTTAATCTTCATTGCTTCCTCCAAAACATTCAGTTTTGTTCATTTGCTTTTCAGTAAAAATGAAATGCTCGTTACTCACATCATTTTTCTTCTATGAAATCAACGTTTTATCTTATTATCAAATAAATTAAAAAGCATCTACCTGTTATTTTAACTGAAAAAGGCAGAGGATAACATTCTCCTCTGCGTCTATCTTTACTTTAACACGAAAATGATTGTTATATGAGAAAAAGTTTTAATCATTAATGCCAAATAGCTTTTTGGCGTTAGCTGTTGTAATATCGGCTAATTCTTCATACGTTATACCTTTTAACTCTGCAATTTGCTCTGCTACGTATGAAACATAACCAGGTTCATTGCGCTTGCCACGGAATGGATGAGGAGTTAAATAAGGACAGTCTGTTTCAATTAATAGTTTATCTAAAGGAAGTTCTGTAGCAACTTCTTTTGGTTTTTTAGCATTTTTAAAGGTAACAGGTCCGCCAAAAGAAATATACATATTCATATCCATACACTGCTTCGCTACTTCAATACTGCCCGTGAAGCAATGCATAATCCCTCCTACTTCCTCTACGTGCTCTTCTTTTAAAATCTTTACCACGTCTTCAGTTGCATCACGATTATGAATGATGATAGGTAAATTCACTTTTCGAGCTAAGCGAATTTGACGGCGAAATACGTCTTTTTGCACCTCTTTAGGTGATTTATCCCAATGGTAGTCTAATCCCATTTCCCCTAAAGCAACAACTTTCGGATGCTGAGCTAACTCTTCAATCCAAGCTAAGTGCTCATCAGTCATATCAATTGCATCTACTGGATGCCACCCTACACTAGCATAGATAAAGTCATACGTTTCAGCTATTTGAATAGCTTTTTTAATGGTAGGTTCATCGAATCCAACAACTACCATGTTTTGAACACCTTTTTCTAACGCACGATTAATTACTTCTTGCAAATCATCTTCATACTGTTCTGCGTTTAAATGAACATGTGTATCAAATAACATCTAATCGATCCTTTCCATGAATAAAAGGGGGTCCTCGCATGTTACACGTGAAACACCCCTTTTACCTATACTTATTTTATCTTCGTGCCGTTTGCTAAGTTTTGATCTACGCTTGCTAGTGAAAGACCATTCTCATCTTCACCCGCTAAAATCATTCCTTGTGATAGTTCGCCGCGCAGTTTCACAGGTTTTAAGTTGGTTACACAAATTACTTTTCGGCCTACCAATTCTTCAGGCTTATAAAATTTGGCGATACCTGATACAACTTGGCGTTTTTCATAGCCAAGATCAAGCTGCAGCTTTAATAGTTTATCTGCCTTTTTAACTGGTTCTACTTGAGTAACTTGCGCTACACGAAGCTCTACTTTCATAAAATCATCAATCGTAATCTCTTCAGAAGGCTCTTCCTTCACAACAGGTTTCTCTTCTTTCGGAGCACTTCCTTGCATCTGCTCCTTAATGAAGGCTACCTCTTCTTCTCGATCTAGACGAGGGAACATCGGTTCACCTTTTTCTACTTTTGTGCCTTCTTTAAGCATATTAAAACGCGTCGTGCTTTCCCACGTTTTTAATACATCTTCTTTTACACCAATCTGAGCAAAGATTTTCTCAGGTGTACGTGTTAAGAAGGGCTGTAGCAATACAGCAATGTGACGAATTGATTCAGCTAGATGGGTCATAACGGAAGCAAGTTCTGCACGCTTTTTCTCATCTTTTGCTAGCGCCCAAGGCTGCGTTTCATCAATGTATTTATTCGTGCGGCTTACATATTGCCAGATAGAAGCAAGGGCAACTGAAAACTCCATATCCTCCATCGCTTCTTCATATTTATTCACTGTATCTTTTTGAGCTTGTACAATATGTGCGTCAAACTCTGTTACATTTCCTTCATAAGTCGGAATAACACCATCAAAATACTTATTAATCATCGCCACTGTACGATTAACTAGGTTACCAAGGTCATTTGCTAAGTCAAAGTTAATACGTTCAACAAACGCTTCTGGTGTGAATACACCGTCTGAACCGAATGGAACTTCACGAAGTAAGTAGTAACGAAGTGCATCTAATCCATAGCGGTCAATCAATGTCATTGGGTCTACCACATTCCCTTTTGACTTAGACATCTTTCCATCTTTCATTAATAACCAGCCGTGAGCAAATACTTTCTTAGGAAGCGGTAAATCAAGTGCCATCAACATGATTGGCCAATAAATGGTATGGAAACGTACAATTTCTTTTCCTACTAAATGTACGTTAGCCGGCCAGTATTTTTGATAGTTCTCATCGTTCTCTGTATTATACCCAAGAGAGGTGATATAGTTAGAAAGTGCATCAATCCATACGTAAATAACGTGTTTTGGGTTACCTGGAACTTTTACACCCCAATCAAATGTCGTACGAGAAACGGCTAAGTCTTCAAGACCCGGCTTAATAAAATTATTGATCATTTCGTTTTTACGGGACTCCGGTTGAATAAATGAAGGGTTCTCTTCATAAAAAGCTAGTAAACGATCTACGTATTTCCCCATTTTAAAGAAATAGGACTCTTCTCGAACGAGCTCCACAGGGTGTCCGCTATCCGGGCTTTTTCCGCCTACAACTTTTCCATTTTCAACGATTGGATCTACTAGTTGGTGCTCTGTATAGTACGTCTCATCGGGAACTGAATACCAGCCTTCATACTCATCAAGATAAATATCACCTTGTTCTAAAAGGCGCGCAAAAATCTTTTCCACGATTTCTTTATGTCTTGGTTCTGTCGTACGGATAAAATCGTCATATGAAATGTCCATCTTATCCCAAAGCTCTTTAATTCCAGAGACAATATCATCTACGTATTGCTGAGGTGTCACATTTTTCTCTTCTGCTTTTCGCTGAATTTTTTGACCATGTTCATCCGTACCTGTTAAATAGCGTACGTCAAACCCTCTCAAACGTTTATAACGAGCCATTGCGTCTCCCGCTACTGTCGTGTATGCATGCCCTATATGTAATTTACCACTCGGATAATAAATCGGCGTAGTAATGTAAAATGTATTATTTCCATCTGCCATGTTCATAACCTCCAACATTCCATTTCAACATTTTGGCTTATATGTATGTAATCATATAAACCCTGTCTTCTTATTCTACTATCTATCATACTATTTTACATGATAATTTCAAAACATTCTCTTCCTATATGAAAGGGAATATGACGGATTCATTTCATTTTTAAATAGTCGTTATTTTCCAAAAAAACAATCCTGCTAATTGTATCAGCTTCGCCCTATTTTTATATAAAATATACCCCCCTTCAAAAAGTCGCTTTTATGAAAACGACAAACAGGTCTAATTTTGTCGTTTTGTGTCGAATTACGTTTATCCTATCTTCGAAATAGTTGATATCAAGCTATTTAGGTAATTAATCTTTTTTCCAATGAAACCCCTTGTTATACCTTGACTGACGGTCACAATTAGCTTGTAATCAGGTTGAGAAAAAAATTTTTTCCAGCTACATTTTTTTACATATAAAATGATTGACTAGTTTTGGAAACGCTGGTATTATGAAAGTACGTTGAAATTGTCGAATAATGACGAAAGTAATAACATAGAAAAATGATTATTGAGAGGAGAACGATTAACATGAAATCTACAGGTATTGTTCGTAAAGTTGATGAATTAGGACGCGTAGTAATTCCAATTGAATTACGTCGTACATTAGGAATTGCAGAGAAAGATGCTCTAGAAATCTATGTAGATGAAGAGCGCATCATCTTAAAAAAATATAAACCAAACATGACTTGCCAAGTAACAGGTGAAGTATCTGATGATAACATCCAACTTGCTAGCGGCAAATTAATTCTAAGCCGTGAAGGTGCAGAACAAATCATGAAAGAACTTCAAGATTCTTTACAAGCTTCTAAATAAAACGAAAAGCTGTCTATGATAGACAGCTTTTTTTAATGTACGTGATATTCACTATAAATGTCTCGCTTTGATACATCTCGGTCTTTTGCCACTTGCTTAATAGCTTCTTTGTTTGAATGTCCTTCTTCTACATAGTGATCAACATGCTCGATAATGGTGAGCTGTTTCCACCATAGATTGCTTTCATCTGGCGCTTCTTCATTTGTCCCTTCAAGAATTAAGCAGAATTCGCCTCTAATATCTGTGGCATTTGTCCATTCAATTGCTTCTAACACGCTTCCTCTTAAAAATTCTTCATAGCGTTTTGTTAACTCTCTACATAACACAATGGATCGGTTCCCTAAAATTTCTTCTATACTCTTTAGCGTTTCTTTTAATCGATGAGGGGCTTCATAAAATATCATGCTTTCCTTAATGTACTGAAGCTCTTGAAGCTGTTCTTTACGCTGTTTTTTATTTCTGTTCAAAAATCCATAAAAATAAAATTGCCCCGTAGGTAGGCCAGAAGCAATTAAAGCTGTTAATGCTGCGTTAGGTCCCGGAAGCGGAACAACCGTATATCCTTCTTTAACGGCAGCTACCACTAACTCATAACCAGGATCTGAAATACAAGGCATGCCCGCGTCGCTCACTAAAGCAATATTTTTCTCACTGTCTAAGTCACTTAATAGCTGCTCACTTTTTGTATGTTTATTATGTTCATGATAACTTGTAATAGGCGTATCGATCTCAAAGTGGTTACAAAGTTTTTTCGTTTGTCTCGTATCTTCTGCGGCAATATAATCAACTTCTTTTAAAATTCGAATTGCACGAAATGTCATATCTTCTAAGTTCCCAATAGGAGTGGGAACTAAATATAAAACGCCTTGTTCATTCGATACATCATAACTTTTTTGTGATTTCATTCTGCTTTTCTTTCTCCCTTCGAATGTAAGCCTGTTTTTGCACTCTGCTTAACTGTTTGAACCAATACTCTTTTTGCATAGCTTCTGTTTTAGAAGTAAACACCTCATGCCAAATTAATGAAACAGGCCTTCTTGCTCTCGTATATTTTGCCCCTTTCCCTTCATTATGGGCAGAAATTCGTTTTTGCAAATTATTCGTGTAACCAGCGTAATAAGTACAGTCCTTGCATTCAACTACATAAAAATAATGATTATTTTGTTCCATATAAAATCCTTTTTAATTCGTCCGTGTATTCATCGTTATCCTGATAGACCACAAGCGGAGGAAGAATCTTTAAATCTGGACTTCCATCCTTAGTACCTTCAATTAAAAGTGTATTTGCTTCTTTCCCATCTTTAGGATAGACAAACTGAAGTCTCTTTGGCTCTAAACGGTATTGCCTCATTAACGTAACGATATCTAATAGTCTTCCTGGACGGTGAACTAATGCCACTTTTCCGCCTTGCTTCACTAGTTGACTGCTCACTCGAATCACATCTTCCAACGAACAATGAATTTCGTGGCGAGCGATTGCAAAGTGTTCGTTTTCATTTATTTCTTCTTTATTGGATGTGGTGAAATAAGGAGGATTGCATGTTACAACATCATATTTTCCATAACCTAGTTCTTGAGGTGCATTTTTTAAATCACCATGTATCATTTTAATCTGCTCATCCAGCTGATTATACACAATACTTCTTTGCGCCATACTGTGTAGCCGCTCTTGAATTTCTACACCAATAATTGTTCCCTTTGTTCGTTTGGATAAAAACAGCGGAATCACACCGTTTCCTGAACATAAATCAACCAAGTTACCTTTACGAATTGGTACATAAGCAAAGTGAGATAAAAGCACAGCATCCAATGAAAAGGAAAAGACAGATGGACTTTGAATAATGCGCATCTCCTCATCGGCTAATAAATAATCTAAACGTTCATCTCCATATAACTCAACCATAATCGTTCTTCTCCTTGTGCATCTATTATTTACATCTTTTACTCATAAAAAGAACCTCTCCAAAAGGGAGAGGTGTTGTTACTTTTTATTTAAAAATGACAAGCAAAACAAACAGTCTCCATCTTTACGCACACTTCCATAATGAATATTACAAATATGAAAACCCTCTTGGTAAAGGCGAGCCAAATTGTCATATCCTTCTCCGATATCAATTTGTTTTTGCTCTTTTGTTTGAGCGCTTGCTTTTGAATGTCTATTTTTCAGCTTCGTTTCGAAGTTTGTCTGGTCAAGGCGACGGCGCAAATGATCATTTTCTATTTGCAGGTGATGATTTTCTTCAATTAGCTCAGCAAGATGCTCTTTCAACTCACCTAACTGCTTATATAAATGACCAATTTGTTCCTCCATGTTTGTCACCGAATCAAAAATCTCTTTTTTATCCACCTTTGCCCACCTCGTTAATCTGTGGCTTGAAACGAAACAGCACCTTTATTATTGATCTCATCCAGAGTATACTCTAAAATTTGTTCGTGATCTGACAGTTCCACTTGAATAATTCTTTCCAAAATATTCAAACCCACTACACGTCCTGAACCATCTGAAGTTTTAATTGTTGAGCCTATATCAGGAAGCTGTTCTTTTGCCGTTTCATACTCATCATTTTCATATTTTAAACAACACATCAAACGTCCGCATAAACCAGAAATTTTCGTTGGATTAAGCGATAGGTTTTGGTCTTTGGCCATCTTAATAGAAACCGGCTCAAAATCACCTAAAAACGTTGAGCAGCATAGCATGCGTCCACAAGGACCTATCCCGCCCAACAGTTTTGCCTCGTCTCGTACACCAATTTGACGAAGCTCAATTCGCGTACGGAAAATAGCAGCTAAATCTTTAACTAACTCTCTAAAGTCAATACGGCCGTCTGCTGTAAAATAAAAAATGACTTTATTACGATCAAACGTATATTCTACGTCTACTAACTTCATATCTAAATCGTGTGATTGAATTTTTTGCACGCATACGTCATACGCTTCTCTAGCAGCTTGTTTATTTTCATCCACAATCAGCCTGTCTTTTTGTTCAGCAATGCGGATTACTTTTTTCAAAGGAAGTACGACATCGTGTTCACTTACTTGCTTTTTGTTAATAACAACTCTGCCAAATTCAACACCACGAACTGTTTCTACAATAACAAACTCACCATCTGGAATTGTAAGTTCTCCAGGGTCAAAATAATATATTTTTCCCGCTTTTTTAAAGCGAACGCCTACTACATCATACAAGCTTTTATCCCTCCTGCAAATCCAACACCAGCTGTTCCATTAATAACTGTAGATTCATATTTGAATTTAATTTATTTTTGGCCTTCAAGATAACCTCTAAGCGATAAATCGCTTTTTCCTGCGTTGTCTGAAGAGCTTGCTGTTTTAATTCTTCTATTTTATGACGATAGACGATTTTAGACTCTTGTCCAACTTGCAGCGTCAACAAATCACGATAAAGAAGCATCAATAAAGTTAAACCAATATGAGCTTGTTCTTTTTCCTTAAAATGTGTTACCCACTTTTCATGAATAAAAAGAAGAGCTTGTTGAGGTCTCGTTGTTAACACTTCATATAATTGTATCACTAACTTTATTGCAAGTCCAAACCATTCATCTTTACTTAATTCAATTGCTTCATCAATGCTGTTTGTTAAATTAGACAAGATGGACGCATCTACTGCGGAAAGGCCATTTTCTACTAGTTTTTCGGCTAACTGTTCTGGTGTAAGAGATCGAAATGATATTACTTGGCAACGGGAGATAATCGTATCTAATAAGCGCTGTATATTTTCTGTTAATAAAATTGCATACGTTCCGTTACCAGGCTCTTCTAAAAATTTCAGTAAACTATTTGCTGCGCTTACTGTCATTTTATCAACATGATTCACAATATATAACTTTTTATTAGATTCAACACCGGTTTTTGTGAATTCTGATTGCAAGAATTGAATTTGTTCTTTTTTAATCGATAAACCAGCTGGCTCAATCAAATGAATATCTGGATGATTTCCTGAATCAATTCGCCGACAGTTACTGCACTCATGACATGGCCTGTGATTAACTGGATTTTGGCAAAACAGTGCTTTAGCAAACAAAAAACTAATTTGTTTTTTACCTGTTCCTTTGCTTCCTTCAAATAAATAAGCATGAGCAACTCGCTCTTTAAGTAAGCTGTTTTGCAAAATCTTTAATACGTTTGGCTGAAGAGCTTCAAGCTGTTCCCATGTATTTCCCATTCAATCATCACTTTCTATTTAAAATCTTCTCTCTTAAAATTGATGAAACTGATCTACTGGTAGTACGAATACTGTAGCTCCGCCCACTTCAACTTCAACAGGATACGGAATGTATGAATCTGCATTACCGCCCATCGGTGCCACAGGAGAAATCATCTGTCTGCGGTTTTCACATTGGCCCTTAATAATATCAAGTACTTCATCTACTTTATGATCATCTGTACCAACCATAATTGTTGTATTCCCTGACTTTAAAAATCCGCCCGTACTTGATAATTTGGTTGAACGAAACCCTCTTTCTACAAGTGCATTTAAAAGCTTTGAGCTATCTGAATCTTGAATAACGGTCATTACTAATTTCATGAATAACACCTCATTTTACTTTATTTGTTAAGAATAGTATAGCAAGAATAACGATCATCTGTATTTATTTTAAAATCAATTGTATCTGTTTATAAGCTTCTTCACAGACTTTTTCAACGGGTTGATTTGCATCAATTCGGCGAATACGTTCTGGAAATTCACTCAAAAGAGATAAATATCCATCTCGTACTTTGTAATGAAAGTCTAAGGATTCTAAATCTAGTCGATTAATCTCATCTTTTCGACCTTTATTAATTCTTTCTAATCCTACCTCAGGCTCAATATCGAAGTATAAAGTGGCTTGTGGCATCGTTTGCTCAATAGCAAATTGATTGATAGCGAAAATATCTTCTACGCCTATACCCCGCGCATGTCCTTGATAAGCAAGTGAGCTATCAATAAAACGATCACATAATACTATATTCCCTTTATTTAGCTCAGGAATCACCTTTTCTACAAGATGTTGTCTTCTAGCCGCAGCGTAAAGAAGTGCTTCGGTTCTGGAATCCATTTCCGTGTTAGATGGATTTAAGATGATTTCACGAATTTGTTCAGCAATTCGTATGCCTCCAGGCTCTCTTGTTAATACAATGGTATAGCCATCTTGTATTAATTTTTGTTGAACTATATGAATAATGGTCGTCTTACCAGCACCTTCTGGCCCTTCGAATGTAATAAACGTTCCTGACATGTATAAATTCCTTTCTCTATTTAAATACTTCTATTTTTCCTTCTTCCATACAAGAGCCGCCTTGAATATGACCATTTAATCTTTGAATATGCAAAATATAGTCAATATGATTGCTCGTAATCGTCTCCCCCTCCATTAAAATAGGAATTCCAGGAGGATATGGAATAACAGATTGTGCGCTTACACAACCAATCGCTTCTTCAAACGAACACATATACTTTGCTCTTAGTTTTCTTTCTTCCATAGACAGGAGAACCGTTGCTCTTGAAAAACGAAATGGTTTGATTAGTGGTTTTTGATACGACTTACGCTGTATATTTGCTACTGCTTGTCTAACTCGCTTAATTGTATCATTAAAATCCCAACTGCTGCTTAACGGTAGAACAAACAATACATAGTTAACGTCAGCTAGTTCTGTATAAATATCTTGCTTTTCCAGTTCCTTTTGCAAATGATATCCTGTTGCCGCCGAACAAGTCAATGTCATTTTCAAAAGGTCAGTAGCAGCTTGATCTGTTTCCACATCAATAGTTGAAAGTGTATCAATCTTATTAATCTCTTCAACAAACGAATGAATATTGTCAGTCATTCTATCGATATCACACTGCGTAAACTGTTGCAGATAATACCGTGCCAAATCGAGAGAAGCCATAATAGGGTATGACGGACTGCTTGACTGCAGCACTTGTAGGTAATGCCGCACGGCTTGCTTATTTACCAATGTCCCTTGCATATGTAAATAAGAACCCATTGTCATAGCTGGCAGCGTTTTATGTGCTGACTGAACAACAAGATCGGCTCCATACGTAACAGCTGAAGGAGGAAAAGGATTACCTAAAATAAAATGGGCTCCATGAGCTTCATCAATAATTATAGGAATATTGTAGGCATGAATAAAGTCAATGATCTCCTTTAAATCTCGCGCCACCCCGTAGTAAGTAGGATTTGTTAATACAAATGCTTTTATATCCTCAGAACGCTCTAAAGCCGCTATTATTGTTTTAATGGATACGCCTGTACTAAGATGTGTTTTTGAATCTATTTCGGGAGCTAAAAAAATAGGTGATGCCTTTGATAAAGCAATGGCATTAAAAATAGATTTATGAGAATCTCTTTGAACAGCAATTTTATCTCCTTCTTGACAAAGAGATAAAATCGCGGCGAGATTGCCTCCAGTAGAACCATTAACTAAAAAAAAGCTTTCATCTACTCCATATAACTTTGCCGTTAACTCTTGTGCTTCTTTAATAACAGATTCTGCTTCATGTAAATCATCTAATCCGCTAATTTCTGTTAGATCGTATTGCAAAAAGTCTGAGTAAGAAGACTGAATATGTGAAGGTAGAACTTGACCATTTTTATGGCCGGGCACGTGGTAAGAGAGCGATCTCTTTTCGCTATGCCTTACTAAACGGTTATATAAAGGTAAATATGTATCCATACATCCATTCCTTACTTTTTGTAAATATAACATTGTTAACTTGATAAAAGAATATGTAAGTATTTTTCCTATCAAAATTCATTTTTCTTTCATTATAACAAACTTAGATGATTTTTTTGAGCCATATAAAGAAGCCCTTATAAAAAAGGGCTTTTAGTAAGAAAACGCTCCTGATATTCTCTTTAATTGATCTACTAACAGTTGATAACGAAAATGAGATGAATCCGCCTCTACAATCTCTACCTCGCAGTGTTGGCATATAAAGCTGGAAAACACCTCAATACCCTTTGTATGCTGTTCATGACAAACGGAACATGTTTTAATTTGTTTTTCCATTACTCTCCACCTCCACTAAATAAGTATCGACAAGATGTAACTTCTTTATGCAGTTCATTTACCCCATTTTATGTAGATAGCTTATACTCTGTGAATAATAAAAAAAAGACTAGCTAAAATAGCTAGTCTTTTTTCAAGAGCCTGGCAACGTCCTACTCTCACAGGGACAAAGTCCCAACTACCATTGGCGCTAAAGAGCTTAACTTCCGTGTTCGGTATGGGAACGGGTGTGACCTCTTCGCTATCGCCACCAGACAAGAGATTGC
>NZ_JAMBOQ010000013.1 GCF_023715685.1 Priestia aryabhattai | reverse complement strand
ACGCGATCTCCGTCTACATAGATTTCTAATGAATCTTGTGTCTTCAAATCTAACGCTCTGCGTAATTCAATCGGAAGAACAACTCTTCCTAATTGGTCTACTTTTCGAACCATTCCTGTGGATTTCATAAGAATCCTCCTTGCTTATATGTAAATCTATTTGCTTATTTGCAAAACAAAATTTGCATAATAGAGCATTTCTAGGCAGGAAAACCTATGCGTTTTGCTTAATTCTCTGTTAGAATGAAAGCAATTAGCTTATTTTTACGGTAATCATTCCCCCGACAGAAATGGATTACGGTATCCTGCCTGTCTTACAAATGCTCGCTAACTATACTAAAAATTCCCTTACAGGTATTAGTATATTAGCAATGTGCTAACTTTTGCAATACTTATTCAACATTTTGTAAAACAATAGTTCTTTTTTCGCATATAAACTGTGTTATGATAAGTTGGCAGATAAATTAAAAGGTTTGTGAAGATAAAAAAAGGAAGTGTCAGGGGAAATGCTTTTATCGTTATATACACCAAAATAAGCTAAGAGGCATATCACAAGGAGGTTCATAAGGAAGGTGAAGGCATGGGGTTAGGTCCTAGACTAAAAGAATTGAGAAAACAGAATAAATTGACGTTAAAAGAAGTTGGAGATCATTTAGGGATGACAGGAACAGCAATTAGTTGCTACGAGAATGAATCTCGTAAACCTGCGCCAAAAATTATCCAAAAACTGGCGGATTTGTATAATACAACTACTGATGATTTACTTGGTAATGATAATGAAAGCACATCCAACATTCGTCATATTTTAAATTCAAACAAACTTCATTGGGATGGGATTCCGTTAAATGAAGATGAACTTCAAATCGTAAAAGGTTTTCTCGAATATGCATTTAAAGATAAAGAAAAAGAATTAAACGAAATGAACAAAGAAAAGAACATTGTAAATGATTAAACGACGAGAAGTCATAAAAAGCCACTTCGGATTGAGGTGGCTTTTCGACTGGGTAATAGAACAACCGGTTCCATACCGTACATATATTTGAAATGTATCTGTTATCTATAAGCGATACATACTTTTTCAGATTTTAGGGTGTCTAACATTTCATGACGAATGTTATAAAGAGCTTTGGATACCTGTTTTAACTCCTCTCGAACGTATTCTACATCGCCAGGTTTCACTGCGTTCTTTCGATTCCAGTGTACCTCAAAGCTCCCAAGACAGGTTCCACCTACCCTTAACAAAAGAGAAAATCCACTTAGGGCTTTCACTTCTACTATCGTCTTTGCTTGATGTTTGAATGGTAAATCATTCGGTGCGTCTTGTGTGACGATAACATCATCATCATAATAAATAAAATCCCAAGCCGGAGGTTTATCATTGTAGATTTCACGCATAGCTAACGGGAAATTCGGACCTGCTCCAAAGTACATTTTATTCACGTTCGCACAATAGAACATGAATGCAGTACCATCACATCCAATTTCCTTTTCAATCTTCATGCTATATTCATTCAATAGCATACGTGCTTCAAAAAATAAATAATCCGATTTAGGGATAATCCCTTTATGCAATAGCTCTTGTAAATGAGCTCGGACATTGTTTTGTTTCGCAAGAACAGGAAACTTATTTAGTCGAAGTAATTCTTTTACTTCTTTGCTCAATCTGTGTTCTACCAAGGACTCTACGAAATTTTCCATGTTCCCTCCCTACAAGCCTTACTACTTTTTCTCTACCCCACTCCGATCTAAACTGATCGTTGGTCTATCATAACAAGGCTACCTAATATTGTAACTATAATAATAGGCATTTACAATACATTATAAGACAATACGAATATATATTCGATAAATATATAACAATTTGCTAATGTAACTATTATAGTAACAGCAAAAACATATACTGTATATATATCTTTGAACATGTATTTCATCTATATCTTTTCGCAAAAAAAACAACTAACTGAATCGTCAGTTGTTCTTAAAATATTCACGTAGAGCTTCATTCACAATACGGGTTTTTTCTCCTTTTTCTGTACCTGCTCTGCGGTTTAGTTCCTCAAGTCTATCATTCTGAATATAAACAGTCGCTCTCGTATAATTGTCTTCCCATTTTTTCTTTTTCGTTTTTGGAAAATTCACTGGTTTGTTTTGCTCTGTTTGAACAATTTCATCGTGAACAGATGGATTTGTTTTCTGCGTATTTGGTTTTATTCCTGACATCTTTCTAACAGCTCCTTTAAAAATGGTTTGTATTGTCTAACGGCTTTATTGACCTCGGAATTATCAAAGAATCCATACATCTGCAAGCGACGAGCCGCAGCATTCGATTTAATGGTTGTTTCAAATCGCTTATTTGGGAAATATGTATCCAGTGCTTCTAAGTAGTCCTTCGTTTCCCCTACCCGACTATCGATGATACGAGGTAATATCCCTACAAATTTTAAAGATTGATTGACATTCTTTTCGACATATTGAACGGTTTCCATGAAAGGAAATAACGCATCGAATGTCCATTGGTCTGTAGCATACGGAATCACGACATAATCAGAAGCGGTTAACGCATTCGTTGTTAAATCTCCCAAATTCGGCGGTGTATCAATTAGAATATAATCGTACTGATCCTTTATCGGTTCTAAGGCTTTTTCTAAAGCACGTACTGGAACACCTGTATAGTCTCGGTATAAATATTTAGAAATGGTCGCTAGATAATCATTGGCCGGAAGAACATGTAGATTATCTGTTACCTTTACCGTATATTCCTCTGCATTATCTTCTTTGATGGCTTCTAAAACGGTACGACCTGTAAAATCATAAATGTTTTGTTGTGTCAAAATAGCGGTTAAATTCCCCTGTGAATCAAAATCTACAGCTAATACTTTATGACCCATTTCAGCCAGTAAATAAGCGGTAATGCTCGTTGTGGTCGTTTTTGCTACTCCACCTTTTTGCAAAGAAAAGCAAATTACTTTGGTCATGCTCCACCTCTCCTTAATGAACTGGAGTTTCGTCTAGTACTTCTCGAAGCGTCTGATTTCTCATGCGAAATTTTTTGGCTTCGGTCGTTTGAAGCGGAATAAGTCCTCGTTCGGTCACACATACAGGACAAGCGAAATTAAAATCGTCACTTGGTAGCAGAGAATCTTCCGATGGCTGAACCATATCCATATCCCAACGCTTAATCTTTTCTCCGCAACACTCACAAGACAACTCTAGTTTTCTCTCTGTTTCTGTTTTTTCTACTGTTTCGTATAAAGCTTGCATAAACACCCACCCTTTTCTATTTACGGTTGATGTTTACGTTTACGTTTTTATTCCATTATAGAGGTTGTGTTAACTGCAAGCAACAATTTGATAAAGATAATTTGCACAATGGATAAAAAAATAAACGCAAACACTACGTTTGCGTCTGAAAAAACTTTAAGAGGTTGAATTACACTGCCACTTCTATTGTATTCATTTTTTAATATCCTGTATTTTGTCTCTCTTGATTTTCAATATTTTTCGTTACGTAGGCTTGCCTAATTTCCTCCCACGTAAAGAGAAGCAGCTCCCCTAACTTCAAGTACATTTCTAAGCCCAATAAATAGTCCTCCTTGCGTATTTCCATCCAAGGGATAGTCATAAGCTTATCGCATAGCCACATGATGTCCTGTGGCTGTATTTCGCCATCATATAAACCTTGATAGGTAAAGTCCCCTACTTTCTTTTCCCCGCCGATAGATAAAAGAAAATGCAAGCCATCTGCGTATTCATCTAGAATTCGTTCTTTTGATTCAGGTAAACCACTAGACCAGTACTTATGTAATCGCGTGGCATTTAAGAGCTCTCCCATTTCCACACGAAAGCCGACCACCTTTTTCAGATAGTTTTCCTTGGCGATCTCCTCATCTTGAACAACACGAGCATTGATTTTTCGGTCTAGTTTTTCCTGTAAAAAGAAAAGTGGACGAAAGACCATATTTTCATCACTTAAACGGTAGACATTCTTGTTTTGGAACATGTGGTTTTTCCCCTTTCTTTACGTGGCCGTCATTGCGCCAAGCTATGTGGCGTATAGGTTTCTCACCGTTCACCATGCGTTCACGCTAGTAAAAAAAATACCACTACCCAAATGGATAGCGGTCAATGTTGGAGTTCCTCATTTGACAAAAGTAACTAACAGCATGGGGTAAAGTTAGCCTTCATCGTGAAGGGAGTAAATTAATTTACCACCTTCATATACGTTATATTGTGTAAGCTTGTCTTTTGATAGCTTATATCTCTTCCAGTATTCATTAAACATCTTTTCGTCTCCGTAAGCGAAGGTCAAGCCGACCTCTTTTCCTAAGTCATCGATGTATCGGCAATAGACGGTTTTCGCCACTATTCTTTCAACCTATTCGAGAAGGTGGTCGCCGAGTTACTTCCATCGCCATTCCCATTTGAAGGCTTATCTAAGAAATATTTGACGGTCGCCACCGAGCCAATGCCAAGTAGCGCCAAGCGAAGTCCTGCCACGATGCTTTTTTCATTAAAGGCATGGTATTCAACAAAACTAGAATAAGCCAGTCCTAAGACAATCGCTACAATCGGCAAAAATTTGAGCGGAATCACATCTGTTTCTCGGATGGCATATAGCACAAACGCCATTCCTATATACATCGTGAAGCCAATCGGATTTGTCAGTTCCACCGCATACACTTCACCATTCACACCCATGACTGCATTTTGTGATACTTGTTCAGCGGCCGCCATGATTGCTTGCAAAACATCCACCATGTTTATCCCTCCTTAGTATTCTCGGAAAACCGCATACCCTTGTTGGACCATGTAGCCATTTACATCGAGATCGCCAAGGTAGACGGTCGCCAACCATCGTCCATACTTTTCCTTGCTTGGAACAACCACTTCAACCGATTTTCCACCAATCACACTTTCCAAAAAGGCTCGGCTGGCTTCGCCAAGCTCTTTCGTTTCGCCTTTTCTTTCTGGAGCATTGATTCCTTCCATCCGAAAATGTTGCTCTTTTAATACAAAGACATTGCCTAGTACATTGAACGAAACGTCCGCTACAAACGTGTCGCCATCAATGACTTTCGTGACATTTACCGTTACACGTTCATCTTTTGATACGTACATGTTTACGTACATGTTTACACCTGATAAACAAAGACAGGGAAGCCAGCGGAACGTAAGCGTCTTTCCATGGCCGTCGCATTATCTTTGTTGCCATATGCACCAATTTGTACGCGGTAAATGTCATTGCTATATGAAAGGATGGTCGGGAATCCTGCGCTTTTTAAACGTGTTTGCATGGCTAACGCATTCGCTCGTTCTTTGTAAGCGCCGACTTGCACACGATAGAATGTTTTGGATGGCGTACTTGGCGATGGCGATAGAGTAGGCGTAGATTTTTTTCGCACCAAGCTTAATCCTTTTCCCACGCCTTCACCGATGGCGACGGCCATATCATTATAAAAAGCAGGATTTGCGATTAAGTGTTGGTCGCTCGTATTGGATACGAAACCAATTTCAAGCAACGTGGACGCCATCGTACTTTCTCGAAGAACATGGAAATTTGCTTTTTTCTTCCCACGATTCGGTAAACCATATTTATTTAAGATTCGATTGACCACTTCGGTATGAATGGCAGCTCGGATTCTATCTGATGTAGAAGTGTCATTTACATTAATATAGGTGAAGTCTTCATATCCTCTTGCTGAAGGTGCGCCTGAATTATGATGAATGGATAAGAAGTAATCGACATGCTGTTGGTTGGCTAGATTTGTTCGAGCGTCTAAGCTAACCGTTTTATCAGTTGTACGTGACATAATGACATTCACCGTAAACGTAGACAGCAAGTAATCTCGTACTTTTAAGGCTAGTTCTAAATTTCGTGTCTTTTCTAAATAAGGGGCTGTACCTGCACCACCATCTGTTCCACCATGCCCTGGATCTAATAAAACTGTAACCATCAAGAATCCTCCTTCTTTTTAACGGATATATCACCTGAAATTTCAAGAATCGCTACTTCGACTTCTTTTATATCAAATATGCCTTTTGCTCGAAGCTTGGCGGCTAGTTCTTTATGAGAGATTCGGTTTCTTTCCATAACGGATGGTAATGCTACTCCATCCCGAACAATAACTTCGGGTTCCCCGAAAAAGAGTTTTTCGGAGAGCGAAAACCTAAACGTAAGCCAATCAATGAGATAAATCACAATCACAAGTACGACCATCATTAATATCATGTGAGGAATAATATATTGTCCTCCAAAAATAACATCCCAAGCCATACTAGCTAGTAAAACGACACATGCTACTTCAATCGGTGTAGATTGTTGCATTTCTTTATTTCCCATAATTCGGAGGAAAAAGAAAAGACATAGTATAGCAATAGGCAGTTGTAATAATATTTTCCAATACGTCATTGCAGTTCCTCCAAATCAAAGGGGCTAATGGAAAACCACTAACCCCCTGACTGACTACCAAGCAAATAGTTGAAATAGAATTAAAGCTAAAATGATTGCTCCAATGGTTCCTAGTCCAAATACATTGTCTAGGATTTCAAATACTACGAAAAAGACGACAAGTGTAATTAAGGCAAAGCCTATAACCCACCCGATATTTATAACAGCGGTGAAACCTAGATAAAACACAATGGCTAATACGATGACGCTAATAATCGCCCAAGTCTTGTCCATTACGGTTTCCTCCTCTCTTACACGTAAATGTATACGTAAACGTGTACTAATTATTTACCCTTTTTTCGCTCGCCTCACCTCCTTTATTTGTACGTGATTTCAAGCTTCACGTCCTCTTCCATAATCATGTAACTAGAACCATTTACGGTATAGATACCTAATCCCCCGTAACTTCCGTTCGTGAGGGATGTGATAATCCAGATTGGAATGGTAATCCAGTCTTCTTCGCCCCAACCAAAATAGGTATTACTGCTAATGTTGTAATCGAAAACAGGTTCAGTGACACCAACAACGGATTTTTGACTATCTAATGCCCATAACGTAACTGGATATTGACCTGAATAACCACCATACGTTAAACGTTTTAAACGAAGTCGAGCACTTAATACTGTTCTTCCTGAGATCGCAGTTAAGATTGCGCTATTGTTGAAGAAAATACATCCCTTATAGTTTCCGTAATAAGTTGTATTTCCTAATGAATCTTTGTCGCTCCATTCTCCTTGATACAGATAGTTGTTGTTTGTATTCCATCCTTTTCTACTGTTCCACGAACGAACAACGTCAGGGCTGAAAATGGTTGTGATTGGTGGAGCGTCTAGAATTAATGGTGTACCGACTGTACCCGAAGTTGGAACAGCTCCCACAATATCTCCACCGGCAACAGATTCTTTTACAACGGTTCCTGCTGGTACGGTTCCATCTAAAACAGCAATACGTCCTGATCCCGACGCTCGAATTCCCGCGTATCCTCCGCTTCCTTCATTGCTTCCAGTCATATCAATTACACCGCCTAGTTCAGCATAAACACCTGCGGTTGTATTATCATAAAACTTGCAATCTTCTACACGACAGTAGCCTGAACGAACACGAAGACCATAGTCAACATTTCTTCGGGAATAGACATTCATATTACTCAGATAAACATCAAGTGTACGAGTGACGGAAATAGTCCCATCCCCTAAATATTGAGTTCCATAGATTTGATTGACGAATCCATCGTACAACTCAATTCGTTGGTTATTACTATAAATGTAAATCATTCCATTTAACGTGGCTTGTTGAAAATAGATTCTTATTCTTCCTAGTCCAAAGAATCCTTCAATTCGAACCTCGTACTCATTGAAACTAGCTTTCTGTACATAAATATCAACAATTGCGTTATTATGTTTTGGGATTCGGTCAATCGCACGTTGGAGACGTTTTAAGGCTGTCGCAGATGTTAATCCATCATTGTTATCATCGCCTGTACTAGGATTTACAATAATGGTCATGTCATCTGAATTACTATTTAATACATTATCCGATCTGAAATTCCCAACGTATAAATTCGTAAAACCACCTTTTGAGGAATCCAAATCTCCGACTACGTTTCCATTTGCATCGTAAACTACTAACTGACCATTTCCATTTTCCTCTCCCCCAAGAAGCAGCGTTCCCCCTTGTGAGCGGTCAAATTGGATAAACCCTGTCTTGACTAAATCAGATAACCATCCTGCTCCTGTACCAAATGCCCGCCAGTTAAAGGTATTAGTTGCAATGTCTCGGCTATCAGCTAACGCAATTTGTCCTGCATTCAGTTTGATTGCCTTTTGCGGATTATCAGGATCATCAACAATTAGGATACCGTCATTTTTATTCATGATGACCGTTCCCCCGCCAAGACGAATGGCATCCTGAGCAAATTCAAATTCCGTATCAAGCCATGAAGGATTAATGGTATCTCCTTCTTTTAAAGCGGTTTGTTCCAAGTTATCTACCTTTCTTGTAAGGTCATCCACTTGAGCAGAATCCGTTGTGAAATTTGGAAGATAGTTTCCTAGTGTCAAATCATCCTTTTCGGGATAATCTAAATCGAATACATACTGTACGATTCGGGCTTGTACTTCTATCCCTAAATCTCTATCTAGGACTGCTACAGTATCCCCTAAATCCACACTTTCCGCTTCTATTCCAAGTAAGTTATATAAATCTACCACTTTGGCATCATAGCTAATATTAGGCTCATTAATTGTCTGTAAGTTCACCCATGCCTTCCAGATTAAGTCCTCATTATCAACCGCATCGTTATTTTCATAGACACCAAACAAATGATTTTTTTCTGTTCCCCCGTCAATCGGTCTCCCCCAAATCAAACGAGAAGTATCGTCCCCGACCCACGATTGCCCGAGTGGTTTATCGGTAGGATCTCCATTTGCTTTCACCCATTCAATATCTTCAATCCCCATTAATAAACCGTTACTATCAGGAATTTCGGGGCCATACACATACAGAGCGGTTTTTAATCCCCGAGCGTCAATGGTACGTGTGATTTCGGTTAAATCCTCACTGTATTCAAACCGTTTTCCTTTCCAAGCTCCTTGCATCGGGGTAAAATCAATAATTCGTCTTGCAATACGATTTCCCACAATCTCTACTCGGAAGGTGAGCTCTCCATGCCATCGCTCCCTGAATGTTTGCAGGGCACTTAAAATACTTTCACGTTCAACGGTTAAATCATGAATTTCTGTCCCTTCAACACTCCCTACTTCCCATCGTGTGCCTGACAGTAAAGTAGGAAGCACAACTGCAGGTCGTTTTCGGTCATGAAATAAGTATTCGATAATCACATCATCGAGTTCGACAAAGGCTCCCTCTGCGGTCACGTCTTTTTCAATCAGTCCGTCTTCATCATGAATCTCAACGATCTCGGTAATGGTATAGAGTTGCCATTGACGGTATTTATTTTTAACAGCGACACTTCCTAATTCCTCAATCTTTTCGGCATCAGGATGAGTCACTGGAACCGTAAACGTGAGAAGCTGTTCTCCATTTAAAACGTGTTTGATTTTTCCGTTATAGTACGTACACGCGTCTTTATCCCCTTGTTCCAATACCGCTACTAATTCCTCTTCCCTGTTAAAGATATAGAGAGGATGAGGTTTTACAGGTACCGTTGTCGGTGGAGGAATGAGACCTTCAACGTCTCTCATCGTGATATACGAATTAGAACTCCATCCTTTATCTCCCCATATATCCACTGCTACGACATTCACTTGTAACTGGTCATCAATAGCCGTATTTACTTCAATTGTCGTTTCATTGCTCCCTTTAGGAACAGTCCCAAAGAACTCCCCATTTACATAAATTTCAGAGCCAGTATAATCAACGTCAACCGGTTCGGTATACGTAATCTGTATCGTTCTATTCGTGAGCTGTGTGAGTTCGACATTCGTAGGAGCTTCAATAGGTGTTATCTGAGACATGCTGTACGTATAGTTATGGTCAATCTCATTATTACTGCTTGTCACTCCGTATGAACTAGCATCCTTAATGATTTCATACTGCCATAGGTTATAATCCTTCCATCCCCCCAACACTTCGGGAGAACCAGTTGGATTTGATTTATAATAGCGGTCATATTCTGCTATCCATAAAGGCATGAAACTTAATTGGGAAACTTCCTCATCAGTCATCGCCATTTGTGTAGGGTCTTGCAGGAAATAACGATTCACATAAAGCCCGAGTGCTCGTCCTGTTTCGTTATAAAAATAGTCTCGGAATGCTTTAATCCAATCGACTAATTGCTGTCCAGTCATCCCTGTAGCCATTGGATAATTAGCGGTTCCTGTGGTCACATCTGTATAGGATTCAATATCGAGCATAGGGATTAAATCCCCAACTCGTCCGTACCCATAGGCATTATATAGTTTTAGAAGGAACTGATCCGCTTGCGCTTCGGCATCCGCTTGAATATCAGCAACATTACTAGGAGTACCAAAATAATAAGCACCTGATGGCACTCCATGTTGCGCTGCTAAACTCACGAAGTCTTCAAAACTGGTATCTCCATCCCCTGAATGGTTTGAACCATAGGCTCGGAAATAGATAAAATCTACATTACTGAAAAGTAAATCCGCATTACTAATAGTTTGGTAGGAAGATATATCAAGCCCGAAAAATCCTGTCTCTTTTCGTTCCTCTCCCATTACATAGCGGAGCTCTGTTACCGTCACACTCGAACCGCTTATAATTCGTCCAGTTATCCCGAAACTTTTTCCCACTTGACCGTTTACGGTAGCAAGGGATGATACCGAACCATTCAACCTATAGCTTGTACGAAGTGAACCACTTCCATTAGAAGTAGCGGATATCGTACCTGTTAGAGCTTGTACTGCCATTCGTTCTCACCTCCTAGAAGAAACGTTCTCGCCAATTGACAGTTAGAGCGCTTGCCACACCTGCACCTGAAGCGTTTTGGTTTTGAATCAGAATGACATTATCCCCAGGTTGCAATTCAAAGAATTCACTATCAAGCGTAATGTTTTTGATCAGGCTTTCTTCGGTTGCTTCGTTATACACTCGATTGTTGGTATGGTCGATAATGAGTGCATCCCCTGTGGCCCATGACGCATTGTAATAGATAAATTTATTCAGAGAGACATTCGTAATCTTCAACCATGTAGAATCTTCCGCTGGCACAATTCTGAAGCGTGGATACGCTTCTGTGCTTCCATCATTCACAATGGTTTGTTCCATTTCCGTAAAGGCAACTTCCTTTTCTTCTAAGGCATAAGCGAATGGGTCATAACACGTAAAATGGAGTGTGCCTTGACCCATGTATGCCACTTCTTCTAAATCTGTTTTGCTTTGATTAAAACGAGCGTAGTATTGTAGGTCTGGTTCATCACTGAACACCAATATTTTGTCTTCTTTATAGATAAGGAAATCAGCCATTGCTCGTACCCGCTGCCTAACTTCCGCATGGGAATCCATCATGAAGGTAACAGCTACATCAATTTCCCTTGTGCCTATATCATTTCGTTGAACGCTTACCGCTCCTGCTCGGTTTGCTACGGAAAAGCTAGGAACGGTAATAGGAGGGAGATAAGGTCGAGTGATGGAGTTCGTCAAGGGAAAGAGCTCCCGAGAATCCCTCCCGTTAAACGTAAAATATCTCACTTATAAACCCCTCCTTTTAATTGTTTGCTGACGTTTTAATTCGGTATCTATATTTGAAACGATGGCTCTAGCAATCTCTCGACCATTGACGACAAGTGGAACTTCAATCGTTGCATTTTCTAAGCCAGTAGATTTTTGATCAGGCATCCAATCGCCTAAATAATCCCCGATAGCCTTTGCCATAGGTAACATGTGTTTTCCTTCGAGAGGAACAATTCCCTCGGCTCCCGCTTCGCCCATTCCAATGTTTCCGAAGATGGATGTTCCGTCAATGAATCCCCCTTTTTTGTACCACTGGATATCGATATAAGGAGGATTGCTAACCCAGTTTTTCGGATTTAGTGACCAGTTTTTGATTTTAAAGTGAGGGGTTTTGATTCCGTTAATAGAAATCCCCAGTTTTCCTTTCAAACTACTAAAATATCCTCTAATCGCATTTAAAGCGGACTGTACTTTTGAGCGGGCTTGTTCAATCGGATTCATAATAGCGGTTTTCACTGAATTAAATTGGCTTCTGACATTACTCAAAATGGAACTAGCCGCGCTTTGTACACTGCTTTTTAGCTGATTGAAACGATTCACTGCATTAGTTTTCATTTCGTTAAACTGATTTACCACCGCTGTTTTGGCTTGTGTGATCAGGCTTGTCACTGTGGATTTAATATTGTTAAAAGCGCTCTTTATGGAATTCCATAACGCATTTACAACTGACGTAACGCTTGATTTAATCGCATTCCATGTATTCGTTAGGAATGTTTTAATCGCATTAAAGACATTCGTAGCGGTTGATTTAATATTGTTAAATCCAGTCGTTAGCGCATTCCATAGAGACGTTGCAACAGAAGTGACGGATGACTTAATGGCATTCCATGTTGTGGTGAAGAATGTTTTAATGGCATTCCATACAGTCGTCGCATTGGTTTTTAAGTTATTCCAACCGTTTTGCAAAGCTGTCCATAGAGACGTTGCAATTGATGTAACGGACGATTTGATTCCGTTCCATGTCGTCGTAAAGAATGACTTAATCGCATTCCACACCGTCGTTGCATTGGTCTTCACGTTGTTCCATCCTGTTTGTAGAGCTGACCATAGACTAGAAGCAACAGAAGTGACGGATGTTTTGATTCCGTTCCACACTGTCGTGAACAATGATTTAATCGCATTCCAAACGGTTGTCGCATTCGTTTGTAAATTCGTCCATCCTGTTTGTAAGGCAGACCATAGCGAGCTTGCTATAGAAGTGACAGATGACTTAATCGCATTCCATACGGTTGTAAATAATGTCTTAACCGCATTCCACTCAGTAGTAAGTACTGTTTTAATTGTTGACATTACTGTAGTAAAGTAAGTTTTTAGCCCATCCCATACTGTAGTAGCAACAGTTTTAATCGCATTCCATACCGCTGACAGGGCTGTTTGCAAGGCATTCATGGCTGTTGTCACCGCTGTTTTTATACCATTAAAGGCTGTAGTAGCGGATGTTTTAATTTGATTCCACTCATTTATCAATTCGGTTCTAATAGCTGTCCAAACGGTAGTGAGGAACGATTTGATTGCATTAAAAACGGTAGTAAAGAGTGTTTTCAAGTCGTTCATATCGTTCGTCCATTGCGTCTTGATGTTATTTCCTGCTTGTGTAAGGAAAGTAGTGATTGCGTTCCATATGGTGATACCAAAGGCTTTAATACTATCCCAGTTTTTATAGATGGCGACACCCGCGGCCACGAGAGCGGCGAAAATCGCAATGGCAATTCCAACTGGTCCAGTTAAGAGACTAAATGCGCCACCTAAAGCCGCCGCTCCCGCTGAACCTGTGGCGAATAGCCCAACCACTGTACTAATTCCTGTAATCATCCCGCCGAGTATCGCAATAAACCCTGCAATTCCTGCCACTAAAGCTAACACTGCACCTGAAATCGCCGCTCCATACGTGATGAATTGTTGCATCCCAGGCGAGAGATTGTTAAACCACGTCGCCAAGCCTTGAAGTTTATTTGCAAGCCATTCAATCGCAGGTGTGAGCGCAGTACCAACCGTAATTTGTAAGGTTTCAAATGCACCGCCTAGCTCCTGCAATGCACCTTTTAAATTGTCTTTCATTTGGGCGGCCGTCTTAGCGGAAGCACCGTCTGCGTTCTGTAACCCTTGTGTCATGGCGTTTAATTTCGCTGGTCCTGCATCGATAACCGCTAACATACCTGACGCCGCTTCTGTTCCGAAAATCGTTGAGAGCGCCGCTGTTTTTTGTGTATTGCTCATGCCTTCTGTAGCCTTGGCTAACTGACCAACGATATTGGAGAACGGTAGCATTTTCCCCGAAGAATCCGTTACGTTAATACCGAGTGAATTTAATTCTGCTGAAGCGGTTTTGGATGGCGAAGCTAGACTTAAAAGAGCCGAGCGTAACGTTGTCCCCGCTTGCTCACCCTTAATTCCCACGTCAGCCATAATACCTGTGGCCGCCGAAACTTCTTCCAGTGAGACACCTAGAGTTTTGGCTACTGGCGCCGCGTATTTAAAGGCATATTGCATATCGGTGATGTCAGCTGCGGATTGGTTGGCAGATTGCGCCAAGACATCGGCAACGTGTGAGGCATCGGAAGCTTCTAAGCCAAATCCATTTAAAGCAGAAGCAACGGTATCCGAAACCACCGCCATATCTGAACCACTGGCTTCAGCGGCCGCGATAACTCCCGGCATCGCTCCTATGATTTCATTGACTGAGAAACCCGAAGCCGCCATGCTTTCCATCCCTACCGCTACTTCACTTGCGCTCTTACTGGTAGATGCACCAAGTTGTAAGGCTTGGTCATTTAGCTGTTGCATTTGGCTAGCCGAAGCACCTGAGATCGCGCCAACTCTATCCATTTGCGATTCAAAGTCCATTGCTACGCCAACCGCTTTACCTAGCGCCGCGCCAATACCTGCGGCGGCGGCTCCTAACGGAACAGACATTGCTGAGCCAACACCTGACATTTTGCTTCCGACACCTGACATTTTCGTGCCTAATTGGTCGGCTTTCGTTCCTATGCCTTGAATCGCTTTTTCAACCGCTTGTGTACCTTCCATCGCTATTCGTCCAACGAGTTTGAAAACTTCCATGAGGGTTCACCTACCCTTCTTTTTGTTTTCGGTTCATACGGTCAAGCAACAAAATCTGTTGAGCATTGGCGATGTTTCGCTGAGCGATTTTCTTCGCTTCTTCCCTGCTCATTTTCTGTTGCTGTGGAGTGGTTTTTTTCTCATCTAAGCCCAAGTGTTTAAGGAATTGTTTAAGGTTTTTCTTCTGACCTGCACCCATGAGAAACGCATTGAAGGCTTGAAGCACATACGATTCTCGGATTTCTTCTTCTCGTTTTTTGAAAAGAAGCTCCTGTAATTGACAAAAGCGAGAATATGGAAGGTCGAACACAATTTCATCCGTCCAACCATATCTCGCTTGAATGAGGTCGATTACTTGCCAAATAACTTCTTCGTTAAACCTTGTGCTTTGGTAAAAAAACTCTTTAAGTCCTCTTGTTCCGCTACAATATCTAAAACCGTAATCGGAGCATCGAAAGGCTCTTGCTCAAACTCCTCAACCGTCTTTCCGATTAAGTCAGCCAGTAAATGTTTCATATCGCTTTCCGCATGTTTCATCGCAGCTTCAACGACGATAATTCCAAATAGCTGTTGGTCAATTTTGCGGATCTGCAAATCCTTCAATCCGTCTCGCACATCACCCGAGATTTTTGAAAGAATCTTTGTCATCGTAAATAAATCTTTTGTCGCTAAACGTCTTACTTGATAACTCATAGGTCATATCCCCCGATATAGTAGTTTTGGTTTCTGTACACGTATACGTAAACGTCACATATTAAGCGCTTGGAGCAGTTGTTGTTGTCGTAATGTTAGGTAAACGAATTTCCCAAGGCTCTTGATCCATGTTTGCAGGGTCAAAGTGTCCAGTGAATGTAGCACTTAATCCCGCTTCACCTGTAGGGTCTGTTTCGATTTCAAAGTCATCATCTTGCAAAGCATTATAGATAATACCGATGAAGTTTTCATTTGAACCTGATAGCGTACCAACTACCGCAATGTTCGATACATAATCACTCATTTGGATTCCTCGGTTACGAGTAATGGCTGTATGCGTTGGAGCTGTTGCGCCTTCTTCTGTATAGTCTGCTGTATCACTTCCTGCTAGAACTAATTTAAAGTTTTCAGGTGTCATTTCTAAAATCGTTACTTCTAAGCGTGGACGAACTTCTAAAATACGACGTCCACCCATGAATGGTCCTTTTGTGCCATCGACTTCGATTTCAGCTACATCTTGCTCAATCGTCATCGTCACACCGTCACGAGTTGCACCTAGCAATCTTTCATCAGGTAATCCTAAATTCACATAAAGCGCACCTGCATTGATTAAAAAGCGGTTTACCGTTTCAGTTGTTAATCCAGTCGTAGAACGTGCCATCTACAATCAGCTCCTTTGGTTAATTGCATTTATTAAACTAGCATCCCAATAAATCACACGAAACTCGATCATCCAGTGAACAACGTCATCTTCGGGTTCTTGAATATTCCCATCCCTCAAATAATGAGTGCGGATAGGTCCTTCCCCTTCAGAGAAGATAATGTTGTGGTCAAGTATTTCCCTTAACCTATCCCGAATGTTCTCGGCCATGATGGTACTATTTCCTGCTGTGAAAATATCCATCACCACGCTACTATCCATCTTGGACGTAACGTCTCCTGCTTCAAATCCGTAGGATAGAACGATATAAGGCATTGGAATATCTTCTGTTGCCCATCGGTCGTATATCGCCGGAAAATCGGGAGCTAAACTATGCGCTGCCAGTAATGCTCGAAGGTCTAAATCCCCCGATAAGGTATTAAACAGAGTCGAGATTACACTCATTTGAACCATTCCCTTGTTAGCGCGGCTTTTATGCTTGACTCCCGCTTGTAATAAGCAGGAAGCACATGCGGTCTTGGAGCCATTCGGCTTGTCCCTTTTTCTAGATATAACGCATAATCTAAAGGGCTTCCGACTTCTCCAACTTTGTTCCCGCCTGTTTCGGTTACACGAAAACGGTAGGAACTTCTTAATCGTCCAGTGACAGTTGCAGGGGCTTCGCCTGGGCGACTAGCCCGATACGTTCGAGTTGAGCCGGGGATACGATAAGTTCTCCCTGACCGCTCCCCAACCAACATATCCTCAACGATTCCCGCATGCCATTCTGTAATGGCTTCTAGCAAGCGGTCTTCCTGTGCATCTTTCATCATACGAATTGCCTGTTGACTGTTATTTTGAACCGTTATATTCACTTTTGGCATCTGCATCACCTCGCTTCATGTGTATACGTTTTAACCAATTCCGCATAATCGGTTGATAGGGTTAGGGTTCCACTTGTAAAACGGTTGACGGATAGCATTCGAATTCGTAACTCATTACTAGCAGACAAATATCTCGTATAGTCAGTTAAGGTCAGAGTTACAAATTGTTCCGCAGTTTTTCCGTCATAGGTAACAGTAGTCGTTGAATCCCACGTTTTTGAAACCACATTATAGGCCTGTAAAGTGAAAGGCTGACCCAGTGTGCCTTCTACCCGAAATACCAAGCTTCGTAGATTGGTAGGAGAAACAATGAATGAGAAAACAAATTCAACTCGTCTTCCTACCCCCGAATCGATGGTATAGGATAAAACTTTTTGGTCATCTTCGGTTGCTACCCCGCTATACGAAACGGTATCTACCTCAATCAAGGTATCAATCGGTTCCTGTGTATACAGATTACTGTTAGCGGTAATGTCACCCTCTAGTAATTTTGTAAGACCCGCTCTCCCTTGAATACTAGATAGAGAAGAAATAGAGCCATCTATTAATCTCTGTCTGTTTAATACAGGGTTTGAAAGGTCAGAAACAGAATCTACCCACCCGATTAGGGAATGTAAAACGTTCATACTACTAGAAACGTTTGACACGCTTTCTATTTGTCCATTTAAGGGAAGGAAGCCTTCTACTATCAGTTCACCTAAAACAGATGAAAATGAGCTAATTTGAGCGTCTAACGGTATACCTCTTGTTACGTCACCGAGTACACTAGATAAAGCTTCAATTTCACCGATAAGTTGGGCTTCTACCCATATACTACTTTCAACATCTGAATTTGAAAGGATATTTCCACTTATCCCGAATTGAATCGCTAATTCTGTGGATAGTGTGGACTGTGCATCTATTCTTCCTCGTAACGTAACCTGTCCTTCAAGGGTAAAGGCTCCAGCCATATCGGAATTTACTTCTATTAAGCTATCTAGTGAAATGAATCGGTTTACGTTTCCGTATACGTCCGTATTCGCACTCACGCTTCCATCTAAGCGAAAAGCTCTATTTAGAGATCCATTTACATCGGAATTTGCTTCCACTGAACCACTGATTGCTTTTTCAGATAACAAGCGGTCTGCCTGTAAAGCCGACTGGTTTTCAATCGTGCCTTCAAGCGGTCTGCCTATATTCATAACAGCATTTGTAGTAGAAGTTGCTCCTATGTTTCCTCGAAGCTGTATTTCACCTTCTACAGTGAAACTTGCTGTTGAAGTAGAATGACCGCTTATCGTTCCGTTTAATGGACGGTGGATTGGTAACATGGCTTCTTCTACAGATGAAGCAGCTCCTATCAATCCATCTATTAAAATAGAGCGGTCTATCTCGCCGGTTACACTCGAATTACTAGAAACCTGACCTTGTAAGGTCATTCCCTTTTCGATAATGCCCGATAATGACGAATCCGCTTCTATCACACCATCTATGCCTACGGTCTTTTCCAACATATCCGCAGATAATTCAGATGTGACAGTTAGGATGTCCCCTTGCAAGCTACGAATAAGTAAGAGTGGAACGTCGGATACAAATGATTCGGCTTGAATGCTTCCCGCGATCTCCTTTTGTATTCCTGCCATCGCTTCTACTGAAGATTGAGAAGTAATTGAACCTTCAAATCCTCTATCAATGGTCAAGGTACTACTTATCTGAGCGGTTGCGGTAATGCTTCCGAATATTCCTTCTGTTTCTTCAAGTCCTCCTACAAGTGTAGAAGAAGCACCGACACTTCCTGATAATCCAATTCTCCTTGTTATCATGCTTTCAAGGTCTGAAATAAAAGAAATAGTGCCTGTTATTCCAAATGCAAGCCCGATAAAATCAGCATTTGTAGTTGAAACAACGTCCATATTCCCGCTTAATCCTCTGTTAATGGTTAGCTCTGCTTCTAAGGTAGAAGATGAAACCAGATTCCCTTCTAATCCCTTATCTATAAACAAGCTTCCATTCACTGTTGAAGAAACAGATAGCGAACCTTCTACATCATGGATTCTTGTTAAACTAGCGGAAGCTCCTGACGTTCCAGTAATAGAGCCATCAATCGGAACAATGGTTTCATCAACAGGAAATGTCCATTCAATCGCACCTAAATTGGCAATGGTATCTCCTGCATAAACCGTAGATTCCAGTACGACTTCAACATTTTGCATGGTCGTATCTGTAAGAACATCCGCATTAAAGGTTTCAACAATTGGCTGCGTTCCACCTTGAGGATATTTCATGCCTGATTGATAAACTTGTACACCACCGTCATAAATCGTAATTCGTGTACCTACATAATACGGATCATCGACTACCCAACGCATTGTTTGTAATCCACTAATCGGCGAATCTGGTGTTTCAAATTTCAATCGAATCGACGGACTAGACAAAGTATCAATGGTTGTTAGGACGTTCGCATCCTCATTCATCGGGTCATCTTGAATATACGTGACATCATTTGGTGTAAAGTTATTGATACTCACAATCTCAATTGGTTTTAAGTGCCTATATTGCTTCTGCGGGTCTGTTGTAACAGAAATCTCGGTCCCGTTACTCTCATTTCCTAACGTATCTACGGTTGTAAAGCGATACAAATAGGTCGTATTTGGTGCAACACCTGAATCGGTGTAGGTTGAACCGAGGTCTCCCGCTCGTTTTGTTCCATTTCGATAGACGTTGACTCCGTAAAAATCAGCATCCGTTGGCTTGGTCCAGTTGAATTCAATAACGATATCCGTATGGTTTTCGGTTAGATTTGTGATTTCAGCGGGTGCAGTTGTGTCAGGAGGTGGTGCTTCCACTGGTGATGGAGCAGAATCTCCATTTGTACCGACACTGAAATAGTCATAATCACGAGTTCCCTCATAGTCATACGAACCGATACCGATACTACCTGATGTAAGAGCAGTACTGGACGTTGAAATATCCCAAGTTGCTTGTTCCGCATCGCCATCTTTCCACGCTCTACCCATTAAGGAAGTTCCTACTCTTCGGAATCGGAACCAATACCATGTGTTCGCTTGGAATGCAATTGGCATAGCGGTATTAGAAGCTAATGTTGAATAGGAACCATTTACCGTTCGACCAATCCGTAAAGTTGCCGGAAACAAGGCATCCAGTTGAAAACCCTGTTGGGTCGTTTGAGTCGCACTTCCCGAAGCGTAAGCGAATATACGGGTTGGAATATTCCCACTTAATGAATCCGTTGTTTTCCATTTGAGCAAAACATCAAAATCGCCACTAACGCTTCCAACCGCATTCCATGTTGCTAACCGTCTAGCATCCGCTGTAGCGGTATGTCGTAACGTTTTTCCGTCTGTTGCATCTGCTACACTTGTAACTGTCCATGTATCATTTGTCGTGACCCATATAGGTGTCCAATCGGAAGGTTCATACCCGACCGTATATTCACTAAAATCCGTTTTATAAGTTGCCATTTACATCAGTCCAATGTAATTGTTAATGAATCCACTCCAAAACTTGCTGTATCTCCTACTCCGATTGTTTTAGATACACCGATTGGCGCATAAGCTAAAATTCCGCCAGTGTTTGAATCTGCAATAAAGAAATGAGTAACGGTTCCCCAATCTGCAGTTGCTTGTGGGAATGTAATCGTTGTACCGTTTGATTTTGTACCGTCTGTTCCTGTTGCAGGCCAGTTTGTTCCGTTATTTGCTACGGCAACACGAGCATAACCGCCACCTGTTGGCTCTGTTACGCCTGTTCCATCTTCATTAATAGCTGTGGTACTAAGTCCTACATAAACCGTTGCAGGTGGAGTGTAATTGACCCCTCCGAATACTTCATCTAAAATGACACTTTCAAGATAGTTAGTAAATGACATGTAATTTCCTCCTTAGTCGTATGTGACACCAAAATAGATTTTTCGTGTTTCGTCTCCATCCCCTGTTGCTTTTCCTGCAAATGTAACTTTTTCACTTTCCGTAACAAGAGCAGGTGTATTTTCAACAGGTTTTCCTGTTTCGACGACAATCAATTCCATATATTCGTCTTGATATGCAGGGTTTACGACACCTTGCACCTCGTATTTTCTTCCTCTGAATTCAATTACACAACCTTGAGTGATTGACGTATTATATCTCATATGAATTTGAGTGGTAACACTAATATCCATTGCAGAATATTGCGCGATCTCGGATATTCCAAGCGGTTCGATAGCTGCCCAAAACTGTCCAAGTGAAACAGGTTTGTTTGTCCATCCTCCCCGACCATCAAATACTTTTTGGGTTTTGGTGACAGTGACACGTTTATCTAAATATCCGCTAAACATTATGTCCCCACCAACTTTTTATACTTCCAAAGAAGCTCCTCTGCATCCCAAGGAATCTCCCCGACATTTCGGCTACGATCTCCAAGGGTACTTGTTTCGGTTACATCATCCCTGTAGTCATACCAACTGTTAACCATCCGCATACAAGCTAACTTTACAGTAGAGGGGATAGTCAAATATGTGACTACCCCCTCCGTATCTATTTCCGTAAAGTCGTGATTAAGATAAGCTTCGGCTTGTTCTTTAGCGGTTTCGATTAAGAGGGTTAGTAATTCATCATCAGCGGTATGATCCACCCGAAGATAGGATTTCATTTCCGTTACCGAAATGACTAATTGCTCCAAAGCCATCTACCTCACCACTTTCTTTACTGACCTGTATTTCCTCCACCAGTAGAACCGCCAGTATTTCCGCCACCTGTTGAGCCACCAGTATTTCCACCGCCAGCATTGCCACCAGTAGAACCTGTAGAACCACTAGCCATACCGCTTGGAGGTTGTTCACCTTGGCTAGATTGCTGACCTTGTGCTTGGTTTCGCTGTTCACCATTCCAACCGCTTAGGTTTCCAGATTCAACCGTTTCAGCATACGTATTTGTTTGAGCTTCGTTAAGGCTTGCTCCATCTTCAACAGGAGTATTCGCTTGACGAACACGATCTTGATTTGGATGGAATTTGCCTACATTTTCATTTTGTTGAGCTTGTGGTTGTTCCTCTTGGGAACGAGTTTGAACTTGTCCTTGTAAATGCTGATAAGATTCTTGAATTTCTTTTAAACGCATTTCAGCATTGTCTTTTCCTTGAACACGCTCACCGTTTGGAAGGTCGTACCAACCACCGCCTACGTGACGAGCTTCAAATGTAGAATTCTGAGAATCTACTGGCTGTTCTTTTTGGGAAGAATCATTTTTTTTTAGCTCTTCTTGCTTGGCACGAATTTCATTTAATTGTTGAATTAATTGCTGTTCTTGGGATTGAAGTTCCTCGGAAGCTTTTGCTTCTTCACTTTGCTCCGCTTGTTGCTGTTGCGGTTGCTGATTTTGCTTTTCATATTGAGGTTGTTGAGACGTTTCTTGTGGTTGAGCCTGTTGCTGTTGTTGTGGCTGAGCTTGCTTTTGCTCCTGCTGTTGAGCTTGTGGTTGCTCACCTTGATTTGCTACTTTTTGTTGATTTTCTTGTACAACTACTGTTTCTTCTTCTACTTTTTCATCACGAACCACTTCAACGTTTAAATCCTCGGGATTCACACCGTCAACACTGATTTTGATATTTACTGGATTAGCCATACTAGTCACATTCCTTTCTAATGCAGAAGTTTTAAATTCTGTTTGTTTTTCAGGAGTTTCGTATCTATATTTGGCTTGCAGTTTTAAATCGTCATGTTCAGGTTGAGCGGGTTCTGTTCCATCCGTATAGACCGCTTTACCTTGGTTTACTAACATATCCGCTTGGGCTTTAGACGTAGTAAAGAACTCTTGTCCTGCTACGATATAGCCACCAGTACCATAAAACGTACTAAGAGCTTTCATGTTATACACTTCAGCCATTACGCTTCACCACTTTCTTTTAGATAGGCTTCATACTCTGCAAGAGCCTTCTCTTTTCCTCTGATTCGAACACCATTAGGCAGCTCATACCAACCACCGCCAATATGAGGGACGACATCAGGTTCTTCACTCTTTAAATGAGCTTGCAATTCAGAAGGTTCTACAATATCAGGGCCTTCTACGGGTTCAATTAAATGAACTTCTCGAAGGTTCACTTTGTTTTCCGGCGGAGCTTGTTGATCGGGATTCTCCTTCTCGGAAGGTACGCTTTCTTCTTCCACTCTTTCCGCAAGTTTCGCTTCTGATAAAGAACGCGCTCTTGTTTCATTAAGAGCTTCAAAGGTTTGTCCTCTCCTTAGAAAACCCTCCGCACCCGCAAAGGTACGAAGAGCAATCATTTTAATTCCCATCTATAAATCATCCCCTATACGGTAGATGTAAACGTAAACGTGTACGATTAAACACCAGCAGTTGGAGCCGCGTCGAATGTTACACCAACGAATGCTTCTGGTCGGAAGATAGTTAATGCCATACGTTCTTCCGCTAGGATAGCAACCATGTTACGAGTGAAGTAATCTTGTGGCTCACCTACTCGGATATTTGCATCTTCACGATCCCATAGCATTGCACCCATATTGAATGAACCGATTAGGGCTTCACCTTCTGCGATTGCAGTTGTTTCTACTACAGGAACAGACCATAAACGCATAACTCCACCGTCATTGACATTTACCCAAATGTAGTGACCGTCATCACCTTTTGCTAATTGGATATCTTCCCAATCGTTCGGATGAAGTACGACACCGTTTACTGGATATTCAGCAATACGAGCTAATGTGATAGCACGACGGATAGCGTCGATTTTAGAATCTCCTACTGTACCACCGCTCCAGTTATAACCTTGGATGCCAGTGTGAGTTAGGATACCTTGAAGGTTCGGGCTTGTACCGTCACCGTATAGGATTTGTTGCTCTTCCGCTAACATTAATCCGTATAATAAGCGGTTATTGATATACGCTTGAAGCTGTCCTGCATCATCCAACACTTGGCGAGAAGCAGGAATCCAGTGAGCGATAGTCTTTACAGATTCGCTCATTACATCAAACGTTAAAGCTGATTCAGGCTTCGCTGTAGTCTCTGCTACTGGACGAGCTGTGTTCGTGAATCCTGTTTCTTGTACGTACTCAATCGCATTAGATTGTGTAGCTTGTACAGGTAATAGGTCACGTAAACGGAATGCTCGTGTTGGAGCTGCCATATCTACTTGAGCCGTTTGAGTGCCTGTTAATGCACCACCTGAACCGTCAGCAGTTGTGATGATTGCTTTACTGCCTTGATATAAAGATTTCGTACGCATTGGAGCGGATTTAAATTCATTTGCTTTTTTCATCGCTTCAAATGCTTCTGATTGAACGAACATTTCACCTAATGATTTAACTTGTCCGCCACCTGCTAAATCAGGGCGACCAAATTTCTTTTCGATTTCATCCGCACGTTTTTGAATCTCTTTCATTTCATCGCCGATGTCGGAAATTTTACCTTCAACGGATTTAATTTTATTAACGGTATCATCGTTTGTTGTACCGTATTTTTTGATTTCTTCTGATTGGTCATCTAGTAAGCCTTTCAGCTCACCCCAAGCTTCTTTAAACTCGGTATGCAATGATTTAATATTTAACTCAGTCTTTTCAGCAAAGAACTGAATATCTAATTTTACTAATGGATTGAATGGTTTTTTATACATCATTCGTGAATCCCCCTCATCTATTTGTAAGTGTACGGTTAAACATTGGATGGTCTTCATCACTTGGACCCGAATCACTGTCAGGATGATAGGCAACGATCTTCATACCTGATTCATCTGTATAAAAACAGTGTTGAGCCATTTCTTGAAGACAGAAGACTGTTCCAGGCACAAGCGGTTTTTCACCTTGGGGCGTTACACAACGTCCCTTTCCGCTTGCTACAATCCCCATTCGAATAGAAGGGTGGATGTGCATGGTTTGTCTGATATTTGGTGGGAAAACCAATAAGTTTAAGCATGGGTCTCCCTTTCGAGCGGGATGGATTAACAGCGAATCACTGCAACCATCTATATAAGCAAGACGTCCTCGATGTTCAACTGGTCCCCCAATTTGAAACATCCCTCGGTATCCATAGCGCTCAATTAAAGCAACTTTCCCTGTACCTTGGATTTTTAATTCTCCAACGGTTGAGAAATAGTAGCCTTCACGAACTGTCCAGTGGCTTTCGTTATTACAAAGCTCCACTTCTCCATCAATGACGTATCCGTAAATAGTTGATGTATCCGAACCTGCTACAAACTCTCCGTCTCCCTCGTAACCAAGAAGTTTAGTAGGATACATTCCACTACTTTCGTCAATGATTTCACCAGTACGTAATTCTTTATTGATAAATCCGTTTAATGTTTGTTCCATTTCTAGCATTTCAGCATAACCTCCCAAGAATATCTCGGCTTTTCCCCTGCATTTGAGTGATTGCTCGGCTCAAAAGAAAGGTAAAGTGAGCGATTGTTCCTAACCTGTTATATGCAATCCATCGATAAAACATAAACGTAAACGTAAACATTTACTTGTAGGAGTACTCCCTACCCTCTTTTAGCGGTTCGCTACGGTCAAAGGCTCGGCTACAAAAATACGTCCCTTCTTCCCGCTCACTCACAAACAAAGGCAGTCCTTTTCGGATAGCGGACATTCCCTTTTTGGTTGTGGTCAAGATCGCGTATGGCTGGTTTAGAAGCTGAGATACTTTTCGTAGTGAATAGCCTACGTCCAGTAACGCTCCTATCACTTCACTATCGCAATCTGTTTTCATCGTATAGTGAATATAGTTTGCTAGGTATTTATAGTTATAGACGTTTCCATTATGAGCAAAGATATGTCTTTCGGAACGAAGCGGTTGTACGACACCGTTATAGTTTCCAAATGTCGCAAGCCTGCAATGTCCAATCAACCACGATTCATCTTTAAACGAATCGAGAATGTCTATTTTCTGCTCCAATTTTCCGTTCCCAACTTCAAAATACCTATCACTTGCAACTCCCCAACCATGAACCCCTCTCGTACTAGCAAGCTCTCCAATCTCTTTTAGCAAAGACAGGTCTGGTTTACTTCCGATAAAGCCAAAGATTCCACACATTAGCGCATCCTCTCCAAAAACGTTTTTGCGGAAGCTATATACTTGGAAGCTTCAAAGACAATATCCTGATCAATCATATAAACTTCCCTCCAACCGTCCATAATTCCGTTACACCATTGTCGAGCTGCCCATGAATGGGTTCCACATCGATATCCTCTTGGCCACGAATAAAACGGAGGTAATGGATTCTTATAATAGTAATGGAGATAAGCTAGGATATGTTCATGTGTCCAGTCTGCAATAGGGCTGAACCGAGTAATTCCCTGTCTGTTGGTATAAAGGTTTTCTCCCTTTTTCCCAATGTAGTTACCATCGGCTTTTCTTCGTCCTAAGATAATGATTTCAAGCTTATGTTTCTCAAAATATTTCTCTTGGGCTTTATGTTGAATCATCTTGAACCACTTCGCAGCTGTAGTTGAATCTTGAGGGAAAAGCATATCCTGATGTTTCGCAAGCCATTTTAGATCCTGTCCTGTATTGATGACTTCTAATCCATCGGGCATATAATCCGTTACCCATCGTAAAAACTGGGGATATTCAAGATTACTCATTCCCATTAAGCATTCATGAACCCCTGCTTCTTTCATCACACCTTCAAGGGCAATGCTATCTTTCCCACCGCTCCATGCAAAGGCTGTTTTCTTCCCTTTGGTTTTCTTCTTCACATCTTCAACAGAGCGGTCAAGTAGATTATCCAGTTCCCGCTTTGGTACAATGTGTTCGATATTGTCCATTACCTCTATCCAGTCTTCATGAGAGGACGTTTGTTTTCTACCTAGTACCTGCATTACACAAAGTCCTTCGGTATTTTAAATCCAATGAATTTAAAGTAAAAATCATTGTTATTTCCTTGTGAAGGAAAGACTCTTAATCGCAATGCTTCCCCCGGCACTGTTCGGATAGGGGCAATTCCGTTCCAAATATGGTCTTTGCTACTGGTTACAGTATATCCAGCGGTTGTTTGCCATGAATCAGGATTAAAATCACCTATCGTCTCATCAAAATGAAAGTTTCCTTCTAAAGACATACGAACGGGATTGGAAGAATTGGTTACGATTTTTTCTGAAAACCAATAGATTTCATAGTTATCAGTTGGTTTGCATTCACAAAGAGGAAGAACAATATCTGTACCTGTCGGGCAATCTAGCCATCCATACTGATTTAATGAGATACCATCAGGTAAATCAATTGTGTTCGGTTGGAAAAAGGCTTGATATCCGTTAATGGTTGCCCATTCCATAAAGGAACTTTGATAGAAGGCTCGGCTCATATTCTCACCTACTTTCTCGCATAAGAGCGGATTTCAGATAGCAAGGATTTTAATTCTGCATCCTCTTCTAAATTCACAGATTTTCCATCGTCTGTTTGGTCTTCCTCATTGCCTGTTTGAGCTGAATCACCTGTTTCTAATACGGATTCAATAAGTTGAACCGCTTGTTCCAGATTCGAACGGTTGCTTTTTGATAAAACTTTCCCTGCTTTTAGTTCTTCCATGTTGATAATAATGTTTCCATCTTTCGCACCGAATGTTTCACTCTCTAAGCGGTCATTCATCTTGTCTAAGAGCGTTTTGATTTCTCCAAGGCTTCTGATATGGTCATCTTTAAAGATATCGTTTAAGGCTTGTAAATGCTTCACGTTTGTAATCATCGCTTCGGGATTCGCACCCCATGTTACAATCGAAACTTCATATAGCTTCAACTCTTTTAAAAGACGCACACCTTTTTCTTGATCCACATCGTCTTTTATTACGTCATAGCCAATGGACATTCCATCTACTACACCGTCACGCATAAGCTCAATCGCTTCGTCTCCCTTTTGGGTCTTACTGATTTTCCCCTCTACATATAACCCTTCGTCTGTTTCCTCAATGACATCAGGCATACCGATAGGGTCAATATGCTGCCATAAAACCTTAATCATATTTTTAGGCTTACGTTCTGAAATAGTTTTCGTGAAAGCTCCCTTTTCGATAATGTCATTGTGTAAATCTACATTTCCGAATTTTGAAGCATACCCTGAAAACGTACGTTTACTTGTATTTGCTTTTACTTCCATCGCTAGGCTTTTAAATAACATATCATTCACTCCTTTTGGGTTATCTGACTACTCGATACGATAGGGTACAACGGCAATTTACATTTTCACTGGCTTTACTTCCACCGCCTGGATGAAGCATAGCGTCGCCACCTACATGAAATTCCTCATCAATGCCTACCATTGTTCCATCTACACCCTCATGCGTATCACGAACCCGCTTGTCTCGGCTCGATACCCACACTTTTTTTGGGTTTAATCCTGTCTGTTTCGCACTAGCCATACTCCCAAAATTAGAGGAAGCTACGGTTTCCGTTCGAGCAATAACTTCCGCTCTACGTTTCGTAAAACCGTCATATCGTTCACGAATGGCTTTGGCGATCTCCACTACACTCAATCCTTCTTCTTGACCAAGTGCAATCACGTTACGGATTAAATCTTTCGTGGTATCTAAAACATTTTTCACCATGTCAGCGGCTCTATTTGCTACCCATAGCTGAATAAAATCATCCCAAGGGTCAAAGGCTTTGGTTTTCGTAGGACCTTGTGATTTCAGTAAATCCCACGTATTCTCCCCGAAGTCTTCAATTACCGCTAGATACATAGCTTTGTATAACTGGCTCCACGTATTTTCACGTATCTCGATGGCTTCAAAAGCTGAATCTGCTCCCCCATCTTGATAAGCTTTGGCTACTGCTTTTGCTTCACTTTGGAATAAATCCTCAACACGTTTCGAGAACTGGTTACTCCACGCATTACGTCTGCTATCGAGGTTCTTCCAGTACAGCTCTTTTTGTTCTTCGGTATCTAAGTTCCAAGCCTTTTGGTTACGTGGTTTATATCCCGCTACATTTGGTTCTGCGTCTAGGTTTATATCATCGTTTACGTTTACGTTTTCATCTGTAGAAGTAGCATCCGTTGTGGCTTGCGTTGGGTCTGTTCCTGCAATCATTAAGTTAAGCGGAAGATATCCAACCTCTCCACCTTCAATTTCATCAAATCCTAATTCTAAACGTTGATTGATTTCATTGAATGGTAAACCCATAGACCATAACTCTTTTGCAGTAGCTACTTTTTCCCCGTAGTTATCTTGAATGGCTTGCACACTAGATACATCGTAACTAAGCACAAGACCTTCCCCAAATTCAGGAGTTAAGGCTAGGTTGAAGCTACTCTTTAAATCTTCTAGTAAAGGAATCATCGTATCTAACCAAAAGATTTTACGAGCGGTTTCGATATTGCTAAGCGTAGCATTTTCATATAGTCCGACCATTGGAGGTGGAACATTAAAAACGGAACAAATTTCTTCTCGGGTAAAATTACGTGATTGGATAAAATCCATTTCAGCGGGAGTTAACGACATCTGTGTCCAATTTGCTTCCCCACCTAATACCCAAGGAGTACGAGCACCACCTGAACCTTGATGTTGGTCACGTACCATAGCTCTTGCATCTTCCCACTGTTGACGGGTTAGCGGTTGTTTAAAAGAAAATACACCGTCTGCAATCGCTCTGTTTTGTAGACTTACTTTCTGCCAATCTAGCATTTCACTATCCGTATCTACACTTCTCGCAACCGCTTGAAGCGGAGCTAATCCCCAGTAAAGATTTGCAGGATCAATGAACATGAAGTGTAGAATCTCATCCGCAGGAATTTCATACGTAATCCCATTTGCTCGGTACTCATATCCTGCAACAAAATCTGTTTTGCTCGGGATAGGAGAGATAGCATCAGGCATTACAGGCCATAATTCAGCTACGACATTATTGACCTTCACTTTAGATAAAATACCGTTACCGCCTAAATACAAGTGTCCTACCATACGTTCAAACATATCTTGTCCACTCATAAAAGGATTTGGCTTTTTCAGTAGCAGCTCAAGCGGATGGTTCGGAATTTCTTCTAATCCTTCGTCTGTTTCTCGGTATACTTTCCAAGGAACCGAAGCCGCTGTTTTCGCAATACGTGAGACACAGGAATATACCCACGTACTCGATTTATAGCCATAGGCAACCGCATTGTCGGTACTCCAATCCTTCCAGATCGGCTTATTATTTGCGTAAGTAGGAAGGGTCTGCATTGGAGTAATTGACTTTTGCTCCATTCCTTTAGCCATTTTCCATGCCGTTTTGAAGCGAGTCCACATATGTTCACCTTCTTTCTTACATGTACTATGAGAGTTTAGGCTCTACCGATAAATAACGGTTGAGCTTGCATGAAGCGTAGGAGTGCCATAGAAGTCGAATCTACAACATCATCGTGCTTCCCATTTGGAAAGGCTGTAATTTCTTCTACATAATCGTGTACCCAAGGGGCAATACTAGGGTCAGGTATCCAAATATTCCCCGCTTCCATCTGTGGCGATACAGCTTGCAAGCGAGCAACTTTGGATTCCTTAGGCGAATACGGAACAATTCCTGCGATCTCGTTTTTCAACATTTCGATGACCGCTGTACCATTAGCTTTATCTTCCACTAACTTAGTTTGCGCATCAGGGTATTTAGCGGTCATGTTCCGTATCGCTTGCATAGTTGCGACGATACCCATTTTGTCACGTACCATGTCTAGTAAATAGCGGTTTGCTCCTACTCTTCCCCATACCGTACCAACTACATAATCACTGGTACTCATATCTTTAAAACTACAATCCCAAGACTGTATGATTTCTTCAAATTGAGCAGGAGGAGCTTTGTAATATTTCCACCATGAGCGGTTAATAATGTTCCCACTTTCAGGACTAGGTCGCTGTTGGTAAAGAGAAGCCCACGTTTGGGAACCTACTTCTTTTTTCTTTTCCGCAAGCCATTGTTCATCATAGCCACGTTCAGGCCATAAAGGCTCACCTATTTTGCGTCCAAGTAAATCATCATCATCTTCGGCTTCAGCAGGAAGGGAGATAACATCCCACTTTTCCCCTTCTTCTTCTAGCAATCGTCCGACTAAATCATCTTCTGACCACCGAGTTAAAATGATAATAACCGCTCCCCCTGGATGTAATCGGGTTAAGAGTGTATTTTGCCACTCATTCCATAAGCGATTCTTATAAGCAGGAGATAAGGCTTCGGTTCTGTTTTTGATAGGGTCATCGACTACAAGTAAGTCTGCACCTTCCCCTGTTACGGAAGACTGAACCCCTGCGGAAATCATCCCGCCTCTATATCCATCAATACCGAAGTTGGTATTACTAGCATTCATACGGTCTATTCCAATATCGAATATCTCTTTGCCATATTCATTGATTTTCTTTTTATTTTCTCTCCCAAAACGTTGAGCAAGACTATCCCCATACGAAACTTGAATCACTCGTCTATGTGGGTTCTTGCCTATAAACCATGAAGGAAAGGTTTCGGATACGGTCATGGATTTTGAATGTCGTGGAGGTAAACATAAAATTAAGCGGGTACATTCACCCCGCTCAACCGCTTCTAGCTTTTTGCATATTAAGTCTGTATGTCTTGCAGGAACATAAACCCCTCGGTGAACATGCTGTACATAAAATCCGTAATCAGTCCGAGCGAGGGAGTTGACGGTCTTGTTCCATACGTCGTCTGTAAAGTTCTTTAAAAAGCTCTCTAGATTCACTGTCTGTTTCGATTTGTTGTATGATGTTGTACTCATGTTTTGTCTCCCCTTTCTCTTCCACTCGTTCATTCGGTTCACCCATGAGTAACAAATCTAACTTAACTAATCGTTCTAAATCCAAAACGGAATCTACGACAATCTCTTTATCTTGCAATCGCTTGGCAAAATCAGCAATCGCTCCTTTGATAATCGTGCGATAGCGGGCTTTTTCATCTGCAACCGTAGTAGTGGTTTTCTTTTCTAACCTTTTGGCTACATCGATATCCCGCTGCGCAACACGCTCTAGCCATCCAAAATTCGTAGACCATTTATAAACAGTAGTCTTACTCGTATTAAAATGGTCAGCTACCTTTTGATAGGTGCGCTTTTCTCCTAGAGAGTAGTAATATTCAAAGGCTTCTTTATGTTTCAGTGTTTCTTTCATACATCATCACTAGGAACCCATCCTGTGTTGAAACCTTCTTTGGATCCTCGAACCAACATTCCTGACTGGTCGTATAAGCGGTCTACTTCTTCCTCTTCCATTTGCAGACGTTTCCCTACTTCTTCAAAGGAAAGCTTCTCATTATCAACTAAGTGACAAACAATATCCGCCATCTTCAATACACCATGATTTCCTCTTGCTCGGTTATGACGAATCGTAGACATCATTTGATGTTCCAGTGGTACGTCTAAATAAACAACAGGTACTTTTCCACCTGTCATCGCACTTACTTCTTTATCGCTACTGGTTGTCCAACGATGGAAGCCATCCACAATTTCACCGTCTGTTCTCGCTACGATAGGCTGTGTCCACCCATCTTCTAGAATGCTAATCTTTAATAAACGCATTTCCTTTGGAGAAACATGGTTCGGGTTGTACCCATTCGCATGTAGCCTTTCTCTATCTACCCACTCAATTTTATTTAAAGGTTGATTATCGATTCCGTTTGGCATAGTTCGGGTCCTCCTTTAATTTTTCCTCAAGGGCTTTGTAATACTTCTCTTTTGCTTTATGACGGTTTTCATAGTCCACTTTATGCAAAGGGCTTCGACGTCCCTTAAAATCCCCACGTTGAGCAAGCATGAGCAGGAAATCCCACGATAAACCTGTATCATAGTGAGGGGTTGTATCGAGTATCGGGTCTTTCGTCTTTTTGTAGTGCAGCTTGATTTCATCTTGAATACGTTTCGCTATCATCTTTTGGGAATTGTCATCAAACTTCTTGATGTAGTAGTTAATGGCTTCCTCCCACGTCATGCCTTCAGGTCGTACCGCTTTTTTTCCGAAGGAATACAATTCTGTTCGGGCATACATAGAAGCGGTATTTGCGCCTGGAACTCGTTCGCTCATCTTGTCCCAAATATCAGGGAAACACGTTTTAAATAAATACAATCCTCCGAGCGGTTCTTCTCCGTATGGTGGAGCACACCGTTGCTGATTGTGTTTAATGCCCGCTTTTTCCATAACGTCATAGGCTTTGTTATAATCCCATCCAAACTTTTTAGGAGCTGTCCATACATCCTCTGTGTACCAGTCATAAATCGGATAGACTTTCCACACGTTCCCTTTGTCTGTTTCACCAGTAGAAGGGGAAATGTAATTCTCTTTTATTTTCATCGACACCGCTCGTCTTCGGCTTAAACTCTCCTGCGCTCTAATCCCCATCACTAAACCTGTCGAACCATATTCACTAGGCGGGAACAGCATACCGTTTAACTGCGGGATAGGAAGCACCTTATAGTTTGGTATGTCTTTATACGTGATAGCTTCAGGAGGTAGCGGTCTTACCCACTTGTCTTCCTCTTTTGGATTCCAAGGATTCCAGTATGGTTGTTTTCGGGAACAAGCGTTACGATGCACGACCGGCAGACAAAACCAGCGGAAGCTAATCCCCTCCATTTGCGAGACACGACGGGCATATTCCTCCGTTTCATAGGGAATGGCTTCTTCATCGTAAAAGACTACATCAAGCGGTAGTCTACCTAATTCCTTGGCGATCTCGTATGTGAGCATGAGACAAACCGTTGAATCTTTTCCTCCCGAGAAACTGACACATACATGGTCAAAGATTTCAAAGGCTTTATAGATTCGTTCTTTTGCAAGGGTCAATACGTCTTTATTTAATTGCTTGGCTTTATAAACTTTTGACATGCTGTACATCCTCCCCCTTTACGTCTTTTGGTAGTAATAGGGTAAATACACCCGATAGTAAAACAGAAGCCAGTGAGCCTATGACAATCCATACTGTATGGTGTCCGAAGTTACCGTAAGCGAAAATAGGAAGCCCGACTAGAAAAGAAGCGATGATACCGTAAAATACTCCCTTTTCAGCTACATTCGGTTTTAGTAACGTAATGACAGTAGGCAATAACGTTGTGGCTCGTATCGTTCCATAAAATAAAAATAAGTAAAGTATTTGCATGTGTGGTAGATTCGCTATGATTAAAGCGGTAGCACATAGCAATAACATCGCAATTCGTGAGATAAGTAAGCCATTTTCTAAACTGTTGGGCTTTTTGCTATCTGAAAACAAATCGTGTCCTGCAATGCTAGAGACCGCTGATAAACAACTATCTAAGGTACTGACTAATCCGCATAGAATCATGATAGTGAAAGGAACGGCTGTCCATTGCGGTAGATACGTGATAACCGCTTGTAAATTGGTGAGCTGCGTATCTTCAACCATGATTCCATTTCCTGCAACCACAAAGCCAAGTAAACTCATCATCAGCGGTACGGTTGCGAATATCACCGCTCCACGTATGAATGTCTTTTTAATGCTTCTTTGTTCTAGAGAGAAAGCACGTTGCCAAAACGCCTGATCTCCAAAGGGTCCAGATAGTAAGCCAATAGTGGTAGATAATCCAAATGTGAGAAAGACTTCTGTTCCTCCTGCACCAAATAAGCTACTATACTGACCGCTTATGCCACCCAATCCATATTGAATGGTATGCCATCCTCCCGCTTTCACCACTACCCAAGGGATTAACGTAAAACCTATAAGAAGGATTAACCCCATCTGTACATAATCCGCTACGACTGAACCTTTCAATCCGCTTGTAAGGGAATACCCTAGAGCAATCATGGCCATGAGAATCGTTACCCAAATGAAAGGCAATCCTGTTAAAGCTGAAATGATACTTCCACCTGCTAAAAGCTGAACCGCAAAGGAACATGTGCTTAGACCTACGAGCTGTACGATATATAAGCGTTGCACACGTTTTGAATATGTTTCCCTCATAAACCCCGATAACGTGAAACCTTCGGGCATCTTGGCTCTTATTCGTACTGCGAAAAAAGAGAAGAGAATCAGACACCCTACATTCGGGGCTACGAACCAAAACACACCCGCTATTCCTTGCTCATATGCCTTTTGCGCTCCTAGAAATAAAGCGGGCGCCCATATCCAACTAGCGGCGATACTAAAACTCCCTTGCCATGAACCAATCCCTCTATCTCCAACTAAGAATCCTTCTTTCGAGCGGGTATGACCTCGTGCAAATAGAAATGTCGCAAGGTAAATGATGACGGCATATATGACGATAAGCAGAATCCCTTCCCTTTGCGTAAACAATTCCATTTACTTCGCTCCCCCTAAATACTTATTACAGATTCGTAAAAGAGCTTCGGAACTAGTTGATAGCTGAAAATCTTTCTTCGCTCGTCGGATGGCTTCAAGGATAATGTCCCTTTCATCAAACGTGACAGGGAATGTCATTTTGAAATATTGCTCGGCATCCTCTTTGTCGTATTCTTCGATTTCAGGCTCAGAGCTTGGATTTGTATAACTCGGGTATACGTCATGTTCACCTTCGTCTACGTTTCTGTTTACGTTTACGTCTTCATCAGGCTCAAAAGGTAGCGGCTCCCTACTGTTAATACCCGTATTATCGGTATTATCAATCTCGTTCACTTCCGTATCACTTTGTATAATATCGTTTAAGAAACTACCGCTTCGTTGCTGTTCCATTTCTAACTGATACACAAGGTCATCAAATTCACGTTGGTCGAATCCTAAGTTATCTAAATCAAATTGTTCCCGTTCTAATTCCTGCAATACTTCAGCTAGAGCTGTCGTTTCAAATTCACCTTGTACTTTATTCAGTGTCACGTTTAATGCTTTCTCTTGTGGCTCATCCAGATCCACTACAGATACTTGTGCTTTCTCTATACCTAAGTCACGTAAAATCTTTAAGCGTTGATGTCCGCCTACTAATCGTCCTGTACGCTCATTGTAAATCATCGGGTCTATATAACCGTATGTAAGAATAGAAGCCTTTAAACGGTCATAAGCTACGTCCCCTGGGCGTAAATCCTTTCTAGGGTTATAATGAGCGGTATCAATCGAATCTAAATTCATTTCCTGCATGTTCAGTTGTTTAATCTCCATTGTCTTGCTCCTCTCGATATAAATAAAAGAACCACTGAGCAAGCCGAGGGGCTCACCCAAATGGTTCTTTCGGGGGTGTATGCCTTCCTCTCACTTTACCTATTCAGGTGGGAATAGAGGAAAAGCCATACGCAACAGTAAATCAACATTAAAGGAGTCCATGTGGGTTGGACAGATAGCAAATACATTAGGCTTCTCCGATAAACCTAATACACTCTCATTATACAATTGACGTACGTACTAAAAGCGACATCTTTTATAACTCGAATATATTTCCCTTATTGAACACGACAGGTAGCCATCGTTCAGACTGATATTGGTATCCTAGTTTTTTAGCTAATGGATAACTAAGCGCTCTCCCATCCATCAAATAAACCATGAGTGGTGCTTGTTCGGGTTTAATCACTCTATCATCAAAGATTAATTCTTTTACGGCCTCTGCATAATCCTCGGACATATTCGACCACATCTTCACATTTGGGTTGGTCGGTATACAGACTGAATACGTACCCTTATACGGAATCTCTTGTCTTTCAAGCTCCCACTCGAACTCTACGAAACTCACACCTGTTTTTTCATTCATCACTTTCATAACCGCTTCTTTGATTCGCTCTTTCATAGTTCCTCCTGTTTTACGCATTATGCGTCCCTGTTAGTCTAAACCCCTTTAATTTTAACAAAAGTACTCGTAATCTACTCTTTGTCCTAATCTCCTGTCCATTCTCGTGTCGTAACAGGTAATAGGTAGAATACATGTCATTCCCTCCTAAAAATTCGCTTGGATGAATTTAACGAGCTCTCGGTATTTATCCATGTATTTCAGTTGAATGAGTCCATTTCCTACAGCTTGTCGGGTATATTCAAGCGGTACAGTACGTTTGATAAGTTGCGCATATAATTCTGATTCGGTTAGCTTTCTTCCAAACTCTCGCTCTCCCATTACTTTTACAAGGGCTAAGGCTCCTGCTACGTGCGGACTAGCCATACTCGTACCTGATAGTTTTGCATATTGGCTTCCTAAATACGTACTCTGAATATCTACACCGGGGGCTACGAGATCCACTTCTTCGTTTATGTTACTAAACGGAGCTATACGATAGTTTGTATCCACCGCTCCTACAGAAATGACTTCGTTATAGCTTGCAGGATAATCATATTCATACGTAGTCATATCATCGTCGCCTTCATTACCAGCTGCGCACACAATCGGAATGTTCTTTTCGTTTACCGCATACTTAATCGCTTCATGTAATTCTTTTACGTCCTGCGGTCCACCTAATGACATATTCATAACAGAGACAGTTTCCCCATTTGGTCCTTTCCAATCCGCGGCATACTTAATTGCATTAATAATCCAATCATAATTTCCGCTACCTTCACCTGTTAAAACTTTTAAGATTAAGAGTTTCGTAGAGGGTGCGACACCTACTACCCCACCATTATTTAAAACAGCGGCAATCGTTCCTGCTACATGAGAACCATGTCCATTGTTATCTTCAAAATTCGTTTCATCGCCTTTGTAATCGGTTGTGAAATTCTTTCCTCCGATAATCTGGTCTTTTAAGTCAGGATGGTTACGTGAAATGCCTGTATCTAATATCGCTACAACCGTTCCTTTTCCTTGGTCGGATTCTTTCCAAAACTCAGGGGCTTCAATCATCTGTACTCCGTCAGGTATTTCATTCTTTTCCGCAGATACTTGATGAACTAAAAATGGACGTAATTCGATTTCGTTATTACATGACATAGTGGTTTCCACCTTTCAGGATTTGGTTAATTTATAAACAGGGTCAACGATCTCCTTATCTACACGATCTAAATAGAGAAGAAGAACCTCTAAGCGGTTTCGTCTTATACGTCTTGCTATTTCGGGAATGCTAAAACCTCGTTCGATAAGCCTGTCAAAGATTCGCACTTCCTTTTGGGTAAAATCGAGATTCTTATCTTCAAAGACGATGTAAGGCTTCCCTTTGTTGGTATCGTAATACATCGCTTCTCTAGTCATCGCCAACCCAACCTATTCGCAATGTCCTCTACAATGGATTTTCGCCACCGTTGGGCTTGTCTTTTACTAATCGGTACTTGGCTTGCAATGCCTTCCCAATTGTATTTCTGTGGTCGTGACCAATAGAGAATCTTGACTAACCGCTTCTTTTCTTTTGGCAATTCATCATAAACGGTTGAAATGGCTTCAATCACTCGTTCCAAATGCTGAACACGTTGCACATTCGGTAGGTCGGCTTTTGTATGTAGAATCTCGTTTTTAATTTGTTGTAACTCTTTTTTGGTTTCGTGAAAATGATAGAGCTCTCCCTCAACATGTTTGAAGGTTCCCCCGCTCAGTCGTTCTTTTACAGTTGGCAAGGCACACGTACCCCCTTTGGCTTAATCGTCAGATTCTTCGCTGATGGATACTTCCAGATCGTCATCAGGATTCTCCACTTCTAACTGGTCAGCAATTCGTTCTTCAGCTTCACTGACCGTCATTTTCGTTTCTTGATACGTAATCTTCTTTTCTTCACACGCTGCTAATAAAATGCTGATGGAAAGTAAACTTGCCATAACTACTACTCGTTTTAAAAACATCCTCTTTCCCCCTCACATTAAACATGTACCTACAATGACTCCCCAAAATAAGAGAGATAGCAAGATTCCAATGAAGCATCCTTTTGCAAAGGCATACTGCTCCACGTACATCCCCCCTATAGCTCGATTAATTGAACATGGACTCTAGGCTTCTTTTTATCTACTCGAAACGAATGATGAATGTCCCCTATCTCTTTCCATCCATCGTTTTTTAAAATACGAGCTTCCACTAATCCATCAAGAATGAATTTTGTGCCGGCCATGATATTGTCTTTATCTTGTCGTTTGTCTTTCATGTACCAAGTGATCAGGATATTAACACGTTCTACTGGTCTTAATCGCTTGCATGACCAAGCTACGAGATTCGTATAGTCTTCTTTCATCTTTCGGTAGACGCTCCAATGGGATTTACTAGCGTCGATAATCTCATTCATGGTTGGCAATGTGCCTTGAATGATAAAGTTCACTCCCAATCCTCCCCACGCATTTCATCATGAAAAATCATTTTGATAATACGGATAGCTTCCTCAAATGCAAGGGCTTGTCCTAAATGGAAAATAGCGAACTGATCCCCTTTAATTTGTGATTTGTGCTGAGCTTCTGCGTATTTTATGCCAATCAATCGATTTGCTCTTCTTATTTCAGCTTTGCGGATACCTTCGTTAATATTCATGTTATTTCTCCCCACTTTCTCTGTCCTTTTATTCGTAAACGTCTTATCCGTTGGCATACACTCGGTTGTGTTAAACCTAATACCTTGGCGATCTCCCGCTGAGTATATCCCTGATAGAGAAGTTGAATGAGCGTTTCTTCTTCCTCTTCCAAGTCCTCTTTAATAAAACGGTCAATCACTCCTTGCTCAATCTCATACGTCTCGGCATGACGTTCAAGCAAGCGGTTCTGTTCAGGCTTTAATCTTGATTGCTTTCGTAACAGGTGAAGAATTTCGTTCCGAGCTGCTACATACGCATACGTAGAAAACTTGGTGTTTTTATTCGGCTTATACGTTTTGGAGGCTTTCCATATCCCTATCAAGCCCGCCTGAACCAAATCGTCTCGGTCTAATCCATTCGGAATATAAAAACTGTTTACAATGGATTGAACCATTGGGATATGATTCTCAAGGTTGTCCTTTTGAGACATTAGACATCCTCTAGCTTCTCAATCGGAATGCCTTCAATTCGGCTAATGGCTAATAGCTGTCGATAATTAGAAGCCCGATTATAAACGCAATTGTTATTCCCGATAATCCTCCACCATGTTCGTTCTTTATCATCAAGCACTTTGGCATACTTACTGCTTTTAAATTCGGAAGCGGTTAGGTTACTGGTAAACCAAATAGGCTTATTCGCTCGTTCCCTTCCGTTAATCACTTGAAAAATCCAGTCTTTCTCTTTCTTGTCTAGCTTTTGAGAGGAAAGTAAATCATCCCATACCAATAAATCCGCTTCTAAACAAGCATTCATGATTTCAAAGAAACGTTCTTCATTGTCGTAATGGTCTGTTTCTCGGAAGCGGGATAGTAAATCTTTTTCCGTCAGAAAAATAACAGAATAGCCTTGTTTTAACAGGTCATTCGCACCTGCGGCGGTTAAATGGCTTTTACCGTTTCCACTCTGTCCGAATAAGAGCACACCTATTTTTCCCCGCTCTTTAAAATTAGCAACGGCTTCTTTGACTTCCTTATAGGCGCTTTCCATCCCTGGGCGAACTTTAATGTTGTCCCATGTGTAGGACTGCAGTTCTTCCATGCTACTAGACAAACGTAGAATCTTTTTGATTTTCCGATTCTTTTCAAGCTGTTGCTGATCCTGTTTCCATTGTTCCTGTTCCTCTACATGACATTGACACGCAGCTGACACCCAACGTTCACCGATTAACGGAATGTCGATAAACAATTGGGGTCTATCTTCCCCGCAGATATTACAAGGAATCGGTTCAGGCTTTTCATCTTTATTTGAAGAATTCGAAATTGGTAAATGGTTGATTGCTTTCCTCATGCTCTTCACCGTATTTACCTCCTCGTATCAAAGTGGGGGCATTAAATAATTCTTCCCCCATTCTTAAATCATTCTTAAACATTCTTGTTTGTGCTTTTTTGATGTCTTTCTGATGTTTTTCTGATGTTTTTTTGATGTCTTTTTCATGTTCTCGGCTTTGATAAAAGTCATAATTATCAAGGGTTAGAAGGGTATATTTTGATGTCTTTTTTGCGGTACACATTCCGTCTTCTTCTAATAAAGTTAGGAATTTTTGTACTTTCGTTCTGCTCCACTTCCAACGCTCGGATAATTTCTTCATACTGGTTAAATGTTGACCTCTTTTAATCGTGATGAAATTAGAATTAAACAGGATTCTCTCATCCTTGTGATTAGCCCGAAGCAATAAGTCAATCCATGCTTCGGCTTTACTGTAGACACGCTTTTCCTTAAAAATATCCGCTTCAAGTATCTGCCTGTGTAATTTAATCCATCCTTGCATGGTTTTATACAACCACCTTTATTTTCACAAGGTCAGACACATCACAATCTAATCCTTTACAGATACGAACTAGTGTAGAAAGAGAAACGTTTTCGGTTTTTCCATTTATGATTTTTCCTAATGTTACGCGGGATACGCCGGTGCGCTCTTGCAATTCAAGAATCGTACGGATGTTTTTCTTAGCCATCAAAACAATTAAGTTCTGAGCGATAATTACATCATTCATCTAAATCAAACTCCTTTCTCACTCTTCCGAATCGGTTTTTTTGCCATTCCAACATTCGTTCCATCATGCTTGGGTCATCATGTATTTTTCTATGGCATGTACTACATACGGTTGCAAGGTTTCTCGGGTCATGAACATGGTCTAAGTTATATAAACGCTCGTCATATCTACCCTTTGGAATCAGATGGTGCAATTGCAGACTTTTTCTGTGGCCACAAACCACACATTGTTGATGATCTCGCTCTTTTACAAAAGTACGAATCGGTTTAGGTATATTTTTGAGCTTCTTTTTCCTTCTTTGGTGATTTGGTTTTGGTACAGGTCGAAAATATAAATCATAATCATCCATTTCCGTTTCCTCCCCACTCAAGCAAAAGGACTTCAAGCTGTTTCTTTAAGGCATTTATGAGTTCTTTCGTGCTGTCATAGGCATTTTTCCATTTAATCAAATCGGCTTCCGCTTGGTATTCCATTTTTCGATACTTAGTAATACGAAGTTCTGCTTTGCCTTCTTTTTCTTTAGAGGTTCCACCCTCACGTACAATAGCAATGGCATATTCTCGCCTTCGGTCAGCTTCTATCTGTCCGAGCTTATACGTAGCATGAGCGATATAAACACCGAGAACCCGAAGGATTTCGGTATAGACAACTATTTTTTTCGCAAGGTCTGAGGGTATGTCTTCGTTGTATGTATTTGCTTTGTTGTAGAGTTGGTCTAGCTTCGTTGTAGAGTTAGACATGTTTAACCCTCCTATAAGAAGGGAATGTCTTTATCAGATGGTGGTGGATAAGATTCTTCCTGCTGTTGATTGGTGTCGTTTCTAGGTGAGGTATCATCATTTGCTTTAAATTGCAAAATGGTATGGTCTAGTGGGTCTATGCTACGGTCAATTTTGCCTTCATAAATTTTGTAGGCTTCCTTTCCAGTAACAGAGATTACTTTGGCTTTTGGAATCGAATTCGCAAGCTTTTCAGCTCGTTCGCCAAACCAAACTGCTCGAATCCAATATGTTTCCTCTTTTTCATCTTTAAAATTCCAACGTTTATCCGCAATGGATACGGTCAGGACAGGATGTCCATTTGGGCTGTATCTAAACTCTGCATTTCCTACATTTCCGCAAACTGTGATTATTGCCATATTGTTTAATCCCCCTTTTTAATCTTAGCATATTGCTAAATAAAGTTTCTATATGTTAGCAATCTGTTTCGTTCAACAACTTCCGACATTCTGTAATCGTTTCCAGTACTTCTTCCTTAGACTTTCGTAGGTCTATTAGCCTTTTTTCGTATTTTCCGATGAGATAGTCCAATTCTTTATCTTTGTCTTCACATGAATGAAGAATCTTTTTTAATCCCTCTTGGTTAAACATGGAAGCCCTCCTTTAGACAAAAAAAAGAGAGATTTCTCCCTCCTACTGAATTCGGTTTTGATAGCTCTGTTTCCATTTGGTTAGATTCTCGATACATTTGCTTGCTTGGAAAGATGTCATATCTTTTAGTTGAGCAAACTCTCCTACACGCTCTTTTAAAGAATCGACAATCGCATCTTCTTCTTGATCAACCAGTCCTGTGATTTCATTTATACGTTGTTTAATCAGTTCCAGTTGCTTATCCGTAATCGGTTTTCCACCACTGGCTGAACGGTTATTTCCTGATGACTGATTGTTATTATTAAATGGTTGTTGCTGATTTCCATATGCTCGTTGGTCGGTTTGTATATCCGCTTCGGGGTCATCCCCTGTCGGTATAAGGAAGGTTTTCATGAGATAATATTTCGTAGCGCCTGCCATTGCTTTATAGAACTTTTTATCTCCCTTATCCTGTCCTTCTGCTACTACCGTACTTGTCACTGATTCCCCTGTATCGGTACAGCATAAAGTAAACTCAATCGTAGCAATCGCAATTTCGCCATTTACTTCGTACTCTCGCACGTTATTAAACAGAACGAGTCCATCTTCTACCATGAATTTACGTACATGGTCTACTAGGTCGCTTTCCTGTACATATTTATATTTGTGGAAGCTGTTGTACCCGTTTTTAGGTACACGCTCCACCTTTCCCATGACTTTAGCAATCTTTTGATATAACGTAGCTTTTGATTGATTTACATTTAAAGCAGTCATTCTTTTCCCTCCAGAATACGACTTCTTCCATCAAACTCAACTGTCGCCCACTCGATGAAACAGTCCTTTGAGCAAAACGTCATATCCCCTGCTTCATAATGCCAGTCACCTTCATATAAATCTTGTTTACATTCCTCACACTGACAAGTTGGTTGCGGTTCTTCAAAATACGTTTCACCTGCTAATGGTTGCGAAAATCTATCTAAATTTGCCAATTTCATTTTCCTCCTTGATTCAGGAGAATTCATCGTGTACAATAACGTTATTGATGAACCCTCCATGTTGGGTTTATATTTACGTTTACGTTTTTGCTAGGGGCAAGCCTTATACGGGGCTTGTCTTTCTTTTTGTCTAAATCTCTCTCATCACTGTTATTGTAGTGTTTATTTATCGTTTCGATAAACATTTATATCAATGTTTACGTAAACGTACACATATTATACACTAAACAGTTCCGAGTTTCTTGTCTTACCTCGTTTCTATATTTATATATTATCATTTTACGTACGTGACGTAAATAGTTCGGAGCAAGAAACTCTCCACAAAACCGTTGGTAAGTTGTGGCTTCATTTTTTAAAAAAAGAGGTTTGCAACTTTATTCCCGAGGGTAAAATCTAATTGTAAGTAAGTTCCCCTAAGCAACTTTACTTATAAAACGATGGTTACATACAGTACCTTTGTCGAAGCATCTACACACCAAGATGTTTCTTCTTCCTTTCAAACGCAATCACATATACAGGAAAGAAGCCTACGTTTATTCGTAGGTTTTTTTCTTGGAGCAAAAAAGTACACGTTTACGTTTACATGTACGAGGGAATCAGATTATCAAGAAAAAGTTGCCATGCTTTTTCCTTTCTCCTTTTATGTTTATAGATGTATATATGAAGTTCTTACTATTGAGTGCGGTGCGGAAACACTCACTCTACTATCTGTCCTTTTATCGGAAAAGAGTTTTTCAATCGACTAGGAATCAAAGGGTTACTTCATCGGCGGAAGTGACCCTTTTTCCTGTCTTCTCTTGTTACTTAGTTATAACTACTTCGATATTTAGGTTACAGCTATTACATACCTTGTAGAATAATTCCTAATTTGTCGTCACTAAGAGTAAAGGTGTAAACCTTAATTATCATATTGATAAGTTAGTATTTATACCACTACATAAGATACATTAGAAACGGATATAGAAATCAGTTAATTGATGATTAGTACCACGATTGCTATTAACAACATTAATCATACTGTTGAGACGATGGTTTTCCATCACATCAAGCCCAAGCATGTAGTCTATAAAAGCTATCTTGCTTAGTGTAGCAATCATCAATGTCTCAAGGTCATGTTGTTCCATTATTTCATTAACGAGCTTATAAAGTTCATCTTTTCGGTGTCTCATTGCTTTTTCTTCTATCAGAACAGACCTATCAATTTTATGAATGCTCATTATTCATCCTCCCTTTTATTTAGGGCTTCAAAATCATTCAGTACGGATTTTGTTGTTAAAGCGCCTCGTAAATCCCCTCGTATTCTTTTCACTACTTCTTCATCAACAATCACTGTTCGTTTATCAAAATCATTCTCCGCGATCTCCTTTGCTTCTTCGGGAGGATATAACCCTGCACGTTGAAGATTCGTCGTATAGCCACTTTTATTCGCCTTCCAATATGTAACCATTCCCGAATAAATTGAGCGTTCTAAATCCATTAAATAAACCATGTTGTAATCCTCCTTATGTACAAAAAAAGCGCAACGATTACTTTTCGTTACGCACGTATTTTTTATGATGTTCTTCAATTACTGTATCAAAGAAATGTTTTTTCGTAATGCCCATAGCATGTACAACTTCTTCTAGTTTTTGTTTCGTCTCCACGCTTACATCAGCAAGGATTCGCACTTTTGGTTCAGCCATAACTCGAACAGCTCCAATACTCATTTATTTACCTCCTTAGTATAATGTACGTTACGTACCTTTTCAATACATGGAGAACTGTACCTATCTTACTGCATTATTTTTTAAAAGATACTCCTTTAATAATGAATGCCGCTATAATGACTGGTACAAATAAAAGAGATAAGACCATATATGCTTCTTTACTCATTTTTAAGTCCTCCTATAAAAATGGAGGGGAAAAATCCCCTCACTTTATTATTTTACTGCTTATGCTGTCTTTACTTTTATTTATTACAATCCGAGTGTATCAACTGCGTGTGTCGCTTCTTCATTACTGAATCCGTCAAATGTTAATTGCTCGATTAATCCACTTCTTGAAAATGAAGTCATGTCAAGATAGGCTTGACCTTTTTTAACTGCTTGTTCTTTCCAATCAACAGTAATGTTATCAACTGCGAATGTTGCTTCTTCCTTACTGAATCCGTCAAACGTCAATTGCTCGATAAGTCCTGAATGAGAAAATGCGGTAAAGGCAAGATAATCTTCAGCTTTTGAAATTGCGTTTTGCTGTGAAAGACTTACTTCAGGTTTCGCCGGTTCTTCTTGTACTGGTTCCTCTTGCGCTGGTTCTTCTGTTACTGCTTCTACCTTCGGTTCTTCTTCTTTCGTTGCTTCTGTCTTTGTATCTGCTTTTTCTGTAACGGCTTTTTCTTCAGTTGCTGTTGATTCTGTTGCTGTATCTTCCTCACCACCGCTTGCAATTGCCGCAACGATGATAACTCCTAATACCCATACCCAAACTCTTTTATAGAATGGTTTTTTTGCCTTTTTGATTTTTGCCATGATGATGTTTCCCCCTATTTTTTTTGCTTATCTCGACTTTCTCTATTTTGAATTCGAGAGTTTAGCTTTATATATATTTTTTACAACGTTTAATAATGTATCACATCTATGTGACGTACGAACCTGTTAATTTCCAAATGATAGAATCAAAGCTCGTAATGTAACTTTTTATTCCTAAAATAATTTTCTTGGTAAAAAATCCTATTATACGGTAGGTTTATATTTACGTTTGCGTTTTATTTTACGTTTTTCATTTCTTGTGTAGCCTGTGTTAGATACTCATTACCTTGTAGCATGTTTGCTGATAATATATTGATTTGATTTGCATCTAGATTATCAATCGCTGTTGGTAATTGGTCTGCTACGATTTCGTATTGTTCCATTGCTTGCATATACTTTTCATGAACCTCTTTATATTCAGCAGGTACGTTTTTAATGCTGTTTGCTTGATCAACTAAATCTCTTAATTCTTGAATAGCTACTGCTGTATCTACTTTCCATTCTGTTGTATTGCTATAGTTGCTCATTTGTGTAGAAAGAGTAGTGAAAATATCTGTCATCTGTGCGCTTTGGCTTGCGATTTCTGTACGGTATGATGATGTGTCGCTTACTGCTGTTGTTTCACTTGCTTTTGTATCATCTGACCCCGAAAACATAGCGCTCATTATTACGATAAAACTGATAAAAATAGTTCCTAAAACAAATAGTGCTTTTAATCCTTTTTTCATGATGTTATTCCTCCGATGTGTTTTTAGTTTATGTTTACGTAAACGTTGTTGTTTACATTTACTATATTACGTCACGTACGTTACAAAGTCTACTGGTAATTGGAGCCTTCGTTTACTGGTACACCACTTGAATATAACCAGTCGCACAATGGTCAAGAAAGTGCATAACATCGCCATTCATAAAGTCAATTTTGACTAACGTTGTCTTAATCGTATCTTGCATTTCTTTATCTAATCCTGATAGAAAATCAATCAAATAATCCATTTCAATAAAATGTATAAACTCTTCATGCTTGACGGTAAAGCACTCATACGATAATCCTTTTTCCTCAACTAATGTTTGCAGCCACTTCTTAAAGTCCATATTCTAGTTCCTCCGATAGTAATTCATCAATGTGTTTTTGATAAAAAGAATGAAGTCGTCTTGCATCTAAACCAAAATCCATATATCCGTTATAAATAGTCGTGATGTAATCATTGCTTGGCATAGCCTTTGGATAGCTTTGGTGCATCCAGTAGGTCATAGCATCCAAAATCTGTCCATCCTCATTCACAACCCGAATCGTTCCCCTTGTATATAATCTTGGGTATCCTTCATAGCGGTCTAAGGTTTTCATGTCTCTTTCACTTATGGCCCACAAAGCGCCTGGAATAGAAGATCCATTATCTCGTTCAACTGTAGCTACTCCGAATCCTCTACTATTCCCACGAAAAAGAAGCTTGTGTGATGGAAGCTCCGCACGTTCTAGAGGTATCGCATCGGGGCAACGTTTGCTCATTTGTTCCTGATTTAAGTTACTTCCATAGCACCAATATAAATACATGGTCTTTCCTAACATCTTGATTGTAGGTATGCTGTTCTTCATGCTGTCTGTTCCTCCTTAGTTGCTTAAATGCTGTTCTGTAAATTCAATGGCTTGCTTCATATCTAATACGATGTAACCATGACGACTAGGCTTCCAATCCACTCCGAATACATCTTTCATTGCTTTATCTTCAAAGTGAAGCACTTCTTCTTCTGCGAAAACTTTCTTCACGTTCTTTGCAATTTTACCGATTCGTTTTTGGATGGCTTTACGTAGCTCAATCGCTTTTACAACTGGCTTATCTTGCATTGTGTAGGTTTTTACTTCTTCAAGAAGCTGTGCAACCTCTTGGCTCATTTGGATTGTTTCTTCAAGTACTGGCTCACTGATTTGCGCTTCTGCTCGGAACATGTTCATCATGTCTTCTTCTTCAGCAAGTAACAGTTCAGCTTCACGTTTACGAGCGTATCTTGCTTTTTGATATGCTGATACACATGATTTACAGTTAGAGCGTAAACCGTCTGTTTTACGAGCGTCCTTATGAAATTCCGTTACCTCTTTTACTTCTTTACACATTGAACAACATTTTTCCATCGTCATTTCCTCCTAGTTTGTATTCGGAGGTGGTCACCTCCTTTCTTAGTTTACGTTTACGTTTCTGTTTACGTTGTGTTTCTTACTACTTCTTAATAATATCACGTCACGTACGTTACGTAAACATGTAAGTATTTCCTCCTGTTTTATGACTTTTTATCTAACTGAAAAAGATACTTTTCAAAAAGGATAGTTTTTTTTACCACTTCTTTCAACTTTTGTTATAAAATTTATACAAGACGTAAAAGGCGTTATTATCGCATTAAAGGGGGGTAAACGTCATGTATGACTTAATTTTTTTCACAATTTAAGGCATATATGATATGATAAATGGTAAATATAATAGCAGAGGTAATCTCACTACCGTACTTTGACGGTAAAATTGGCATGGATGACTATATGTCAGACTTAGAAGCAGAAGGTTCATTAACCTCTGCCATTAAAACAGGATTTATCCTAAAAGCCATCGAAAAACTAGAGCAAGTTCCGAAATCTTCACTGCCTGCCTTTGGAAAGGATAATTTCATTTCGTTCGAGTTAGAAACTGACCCAATTGAAGGTAGGATTTACAGACTGAATCCTAAAGCTGTCAAAGCGCTAGGCAAGAGTCCCATTTATGAGTTACGCCTAAGCGTAAGGCGATTCGATTGGCATTTCCGTGTTACCTTCTTCCCGAAACATCATCCAGAAACAGGTCAATTATTTTATTGTCTTGTTGATCCTTTTGAGAAAGAGGAGAAAGATGAGAAAGAGGGAATTCATGAGGGTATAGATGTCCTAACTGGGAAAGAGGTTATACATGTTATACGGGCTATAAAAGATGATGACCCAACTAACTTTTTCAGGGACAGAGCATATCGAGTGTATTTAGAAGTCATAAGAGATTTTAATCAGTATCGTGAACATTTTGTTGTGGACGAAGACTCTAATTAAGGAGAGTGATTTCACATGGGTAACTTTAAAAAAATAGGACGCGACTTTATTAAAGAGAAATATCCTGAGTTAAACGAGATTCTATTTGATAGTATGTCAGCTATCTTTGGCAATCTCGTATCAGCAAAACGTATGAGCAAGGGTCTATCCCAAGACGAGCTTGCTTCTATGGCTGACGTGTCCCAAAAAACCATTTCAAGAGTAGAGGGTGGTAGCAGTAATGTGACAATGCACACATACCAAAAACTGTTCCGCATCCTAGACATCAGCAATGAGGAAGTGGCTGAGGCACTCCAAAAAAAGGCTAAACGGGGGAACAAGCCTTTAGTTACTATTTATTAATTAGACAAGACCTGTAGTTCCACGCTACAGGTCTTTTTGGCTTATTCTCCCTTACAAATATCACGAAACGAACACCAACTACACGCTGTACCCTCATTCCGATAATAAATCTCCTTATCAATCGCATTTGCCACATTATAAAACGTATCCTTAAATCTATCCATTCGATAATCTGTTATTTCCGTTTCCCTTCTTACAATCTTAGGTCCAGTCTTTAGGGAAACCGCATAGTCTAAACTACATCCCGCTTCGTAATTGCCGGTTAAGTATCTGTAAGCATAGCTATATCCTGCTAACTGCAGACTCTGTTCGGCTACATCCGCAGCGGGTGTTTTTTTCGAGGTCTTGAGATCGCGTATATGTCCATCCTCTTCTATGATGTCAATAAACCCACGAAACGGAATGCCTTCTACTTCCACATCAAACTTAGCTTCAAATCCCGCAGGGTTTAATGATTTCCCGATATCGTCATTTAGATAGGCTTTAGCAAGAATAAATCCACGTTCCTTTTCCTCGTCAGGGTTTTCGTCATCTTTCCAATCAATATCATGAACGTTTTTCTTCCAGTAGCTATCATAGATGTCTTTCATTTCTTCATCGCTCAGAATTTCCCCTGTATCGAGTTTTTGACGGTTGCTTTCCTCTATAACCTTATGAAAAGAAGAACCCACGACAAGCGGGCTCCCTTTGCTCTCAGGTATCTTTTGAACGTATCGGAATTCATACTGCTTCGGACACGTTAAATACTTATTAATCTGTGAAATACTCAAATACGGTACTGGTAGCATACGTTCCTCCTCCTTCTATGTTTACGTAAACATTTACATCAATGTCACTCTTCTATATTGAATTGCTGTTCTACTCGTTCCTTAATCTTGAAATACAGCTCGTTTAATTCCTTTTGCTCAAGGATAATTGAAAAGCTATCTATACTAACTTTCTTTTCCTCGAAAAACTTATCCATTTCATCACCTATAAAAAAGCGGATTGTATCCCAAGTAGCTTTGTCCATTCGTATTACCTCCCTATAACGAATTCGCAAAAATCGCCCATTAGCATTTCGATTTCAAGTTCTGACAGGTCAACAAAATCCCCTGTATTAGCATCCCTTTTCGTGAGAAAGAAAGTTCCTGCAATCACATCCCCACCGACAATACGGTTTGGAGGTAATCCATTCAGCTTGCCTTCTTCATTACATACTAGAGTTAATCCTATACCCAAATTGACGCATTCGATATATCCACCCACAATTTTTCTCATACAATACAATCCATCGCCGATTTCTCCCACGTATGGCATTTTATTTGGCTCAACTATAATAACCTTCAACATATCCGTAACCCCCGAAATTCGTCCCTCTAGCTATAGAAGGACACCATATTTAATTCATGTAACATATCCACCAGTTCTTCTTCTGAAAAGAACATGACTTCATCTTTCCCTGTGTATTTTCGTAATCTATTTTTTAAGATGATGAGAAAATCTTCATACTCATATCGATTCCATTGAATCGCTAATAATCCATTAATCACTTCTTTTGGTTCTGTACCGTATTGATAACTCATATTGTTCTCCTTTCTAGGAGGAAAAACTCCCTCCCATTAAGCTACTTTCTTTAATGCTTTCTTTCTGTCACGTACCCAAACACCTTGAACTGTGTTATAGATACCGATTTCTTTATTAAATGCCATTGTAGGATTTGCACTTGGAGCAAGTGGTTTGATTGTTTTCTTTTTCTTTGCCGATGCCACCATCATTTGAGTAATTAAGATCCAGTTAAAAATCTTCTCAAATTCAGTTGTTCCGCTATGCTGACGAAATTCGATAGTTCCGTATTTTACGTAAGACTGGAAGTTTAAAGTACGATAACGCTCTCCATATCCTAGCTCAGCAATGCTTTCAGCTCTCTCAACACGTTGCATATCTAAATCTGTTAAACCACCACAGTAGCGATTATAGATTGAATCAGCTCTACGTGATTTCGGCATGAACTCGTCAATCACTGTATTATGTTTTTTATAAATACGGTAGATGTTTTTAATATCTTCTAAAGCAAGGTCATCGATTTCGTGGTGAACGTGTACGCCACATGTTCTATCTACTTGTGCATTCACTTCATTTAGTGCTTCACATACTAATTGCAGTTGACGTTGCATTTCATCGATTGTTAAAGGTGGAGATACGATTTCAAGACCACGTCCTGCACCAGTTCCTGTTGAAGTTACAGAAGCGTCAGTTGTTAGCTTCCATTCCCCTTTAAAAGATTTACGATTTGACCAACCTTCTACTTTAATTTTTAATCCTTTTTCTTTAATTTTTTCAGCGACTTCTTCTCTAGTTGCTCCGAAGAACTCAATTTCTACACCGATTTTTTTATCTGTTCTTACTACCTCTACGTTTGTGAAAGTTGCCATGTTGTTTTTCCCTCCATATTGTGTTTACGTTTACGTTTACGTTTTTATTTACGTTTCTTACATGAATAAATATATCACGTACGTGACGTACATACAATACATCGATGTAAAATTTTAGGACGTAATTATTGGTAAAAAAATATGAAGGGTGTAAGGGAATTTTGGTATAGGTTGTTTCTTAGGCTTCGATACGTGTAATAGAGATATTCACCTTAAAGGTATCGGGATTCTTCTCTAACATCGAAATGAAGCGTTTGACATCTACATGAGCCATAAAGCCTTCGGTTGTTTTTTCATACTTCATTGCAAAGCCTTCTGTCGGGGTTGGCTCTACTGTAGCTGGTTGTGTCGGGGCAACCATATCTACTCGTTCTGTATGATATAACCTTGCGATTTGTTGTGCTTGCTTATCAATTGTTTCTTGCTGTTTAGTAAGTTGATCAAGCAGTTGTTTCATTTGCTCTGCCATTGTCGGGGATGGAGAACTTTCTTCTTCTACTTGTTCGATTTGTTCTACTTGTGGTTCCTCTGTTAGTTCTTCTCGTTTGGATTCTAAGAATTCAGTGAACTTTTCTTTTGAGACACCAGATTCTACTGCTTCTAGGGCTAGTTGTTTTACTTCTTCTTCGGGAGAAGCTTCTACATTCATGACTTCTTCTTCACTAGGTTTCTTTGCTTTTAAAATTTCTTCTTTTGGGGTAGGTGTATATTCAATCTTTTTCAACTTCCCACTGAATCCGTAAATTGTGCCAATTGCAACTCCCCAGGCGTCTGCTAAATCTTTAACTGTTGAATAGCGTCGTACATATTCGTCAAATAGTTCTGCTTGCTGTATCTCAGGCAAACTACGGAATTTTTTATAAGGTAATAAATCCATATCTCCAAGTTGAGCAGCCATGTTCACTTCAACAGGCTTTTTATGATTTCGGGTACTCGTTTCTACACCTAATTTATTAAGCACTGCATAAAACCCTCCTGTACTCATTCCCCAAGCTTTTTTAATATCTTCGGTTTTAAATTCGTTTCGTAGCATGACAATCATTTCTTTTTTGCCTTCTTCGTCTAGGGTTTCAAATTCTTCATAGGTTGGGATTCCATCAACAGGAACAGGTTTTCTTCCCTCTCCTCTAGTAGCTCCCCCTCTAGGTTTCTTTTTCACATTTAGTTCTTCAAGCAAATCATAAAATGCTTTTTTTCCTATACCGAGCGCATCTGAAATGGCGTCGTTTGTGTGAACTTCTCTCCACTTTTCTACAATCATCGTTTGCATATAATCAGGGTTGCGTCTTAATTCGTCTAGTGTCATTAGTGATTGGTACATAGAATATCTCATAACCTTTCCGTTTAGCTTTCGCTTTTCTGTAGTTGATAAATAATCATAAGGAGTGGTGACGTTTCTTCTTCGTCTTCTTCCTAGTCCTTTTATTTGCTGAATCTCTGCTTTTTGGCGTTTCTTATCTTTGACATCACTATAAAATAACTTTTCTACGTCAATGGCCACTGAAACTAAACCTCCGCTTCGGTTCTATTTTTAGATACCAACCATATGTCTTGGTGGGATTGGAATAACTTCTCTCGTAGGTCTCCATAGGTGCAGACAATTTTCGTGATTATTTACATATTCAGATTTCTTCGGGTGTAACTGCATGACCACTTCCTCTTCTCCAAAGAACAGGTCTTTTAATTCACACATCGTTTTCCATGAAGGAATTTTGTGTTTATGAGCAATGGAAACATGCTCCCACCCTCCTCCATCAGAAGCAATGACAGTATACGTCTCCCCTTTGATTTTCAGACGAAACGCTCCGTTTGTGGAATCGCCCATATCGCCCATTAGTGGAATGCGAAAAGGATCCAAATGGCTTAAATCTCTCACGCTTCAACCTCCTATTTTTCGTGTAAGGTAGTTTTATATAAAGGGAAGGTATAAACCCCTCCCGAATTATTGTCTAAGTGCTTGACTTCTCTTCATAGCATTCTCTTTATTCACTTCGTAATAGCATTCCTCTGAGCAATATCTTCTCCTATGACTCTCGTAATACTTTCCACAGTGGTCACAATTTCGTTTAAAGACAGGCGGATTATACGTATACTTTCGTTTGCCCGTCCTTTTTATGCCTTTTGTATATTTCAAAATCGTACGAACAGAAGCATTCGTGATTTCTCGTATTTCCTCATAGGTTCTACCCTTTTTATACATTCTTCGGACGACTTGAATTTGTTCCTCGCTTAACTGGCTCGGATGTTCCCTTTCTAAACCTCGGGTATATTTCACAATCGTCGTATTAGAAAGTTGTAGATTTAGAGCTTCTTTAATTTCGGAATACGTTTTGCCTTTTACATATAACTCTTTTATTGTTTGAACTTGTTTGCTAGTTAGTTTCGTTCCCATTTCTAAACCCTCCAGATTCACGTTTAAGATAGTTTTGTAGGTAAGGAAGTATAAAACCCTCCCGAGCTGTCTAAACTACTTAATAAGGCAGGTCATTATCTGAAATAGTATGTCTAAAGTCTATAGGTTGAAACTCCACTTGTTGGGGTTCTTCCTCTCCGTCAAGCCAGTTATAGAATTGGTCTAGCTTGTCCGTTTGTTTAAAACCTATATACGTATTAATCCACGAATTCATTAGTGCTTTTATGCTACGAATTGGAGAACTAGCTTTTTGTAAAAGGTTATCTAGTATATCAGCATACTCATATTGATTTATCATATCTTCTGAATTTGTATCACTTACTTTTTGACACGTATTAAAATGTATTTCTATGTCAGATAGTTTTATAGAATCCTGACCAATCCTAACCATGTTTTCTTTTATTTTTCTACTTACAATGATAGGTAGGTTTAATTCATTTAATTCACTATATGGGTTAGGTATGGTTTGGTTTTTATTATTATTATTAATGTTTAAGCTATTACTGTTAGAGTTATTAATGTTAGTACCCTGATTTTCCGTGCACGAGTTTTCCGTACACGAAGAATTAGGGTATGGTGAAACCTCACCCGAATTTTTAGGGTACGGTATACTTTCCTCTATTTGTTGTACCTGTTCATCAGATAAAACATTTTCTTCTACTGGTTCAGGTTCTACTGGTTTAGGTACTGGAACAGCTTCTATATAGTATAGATTTCTCTGAAACTGTCCTTTTTTTCTTTCAGTCTTTTCAATCGTTAAATAACCTTTTTCTTCTAATGGTTTTCTCCACTTATAGTAAGTGTCCTCAGTCATACCTAGTTCATTACATTGAAGACTTACACTAGGAAATGCTACGCGATCTCCGTTTGCTCCTACACTTGCAAAACTACACATATACGCATAAATTAATTTTGATTGTTTTGGTAAAGTTTTATCTCTCATTACTTTTTGAGCAATCAATCCATAACCATCTTCATAGATTGTGCCTCTCATTTGTAGTACTGAATCCATTTTTTTAGTTCCTCCTAGATTTTTCTATTGGAGAAACCATCATTTTCTGATAAACTATGTAATTGTAATGTAAAGCTTATCATTTTGATAATAATGGTTTACCCATTGGAAGTGTCTACGGGAATAGATACTTCCTTATTTTTTTGCATTTTTTTGACCAAAGTCTATAAATCTATCTTTTTCCTGTTGCTCCATCGATTATTTTTCGATATAATGGGAACATAAAATAGTATATAAGCTCAAAAAAAGTCAGGGATATCCCTTGGGGTGAACCTCTTTTTTTTGAAATAGTTTCGACTAAAAAGGGTAGATTACTCCCTTGTGGTCGAACCTCTATTTTTAAGAGCTTCTAATAAGTCGTAGAAAGAAACTAGCAAAGCTTTGGTCGGTTGAGCTAGTTTTTTTCTGTGTTCTTTTCCATATTACCACAAAATCTTTTCATAGAATATAAGATTTTAGAGGTAATTGTCAGCTTTTGAGGAAAGGACTACGCGTACCGTTGGTTATCTCTTGGATTAGTACTTGGAAGAAGTCGTGTGTCTCTGATTCTCTGGTTGCTTCTCTAAGAGCATTTGTGAAGAGTTCGTCTGTAAACCCTTCGTCCTTTCGGTAAACGTTATACAGCATAACTACCGACCCTATGTAATCGTTTAAATTATTTTCTTCGACTAACTTCATCCACTTATACAAAAACTCACCTTCTACGCAAGTTTTTAAGAGGTTTGTTTCCTAACTCCACCATAATATCCTGTAACACATCAGGACTTAATACTAGTTTTCCATTTAATAATTTCACATTATTTTCTGAATTTTCACCAGTCACGTGACACGTCATGCTCGGTACATACTTCTTGAAGATAACGCGATCTCCGTCTACATAGATTTCTAATGAATCTTGTGTCTTCAAATCTAACGCTCTGCGTAATTCAATCGGAAGAACAACTCTTCCTAATTGGTCTACTTTTCGAACCATTCCTGTGGATTTCA
>NZ_JAMBOQ010000012.1 GCF_023715685.1 Priestia aryabhattai | reverse complement strand
TCCGCCGCTAACGTCATAGAAGCAAGCTTCTAATCAGTTCGCTCGACTTGCATGTATTAGGCACGCCGCCAGCGTTCATCCTGAGCCAGGATCAAACTCTCCGAAGAAATGTTTGACTTGCTCAATTTAAAAAATAAAAAATCAACGTTGACGTTTGTCGCTTTGTTCAGTTTTCAAAGTTCAACCGCCGCTCTTGAGCGACTTTCTTATATTAACAAGTTGCCTTTCGTTTGTCAACAACTTTTTAATATTTTTTCTGATGAATTGCGATTGTTTCCAATCACTCATCAGCGACATTTAATAATTTAACATCTGTACTATATAAAGTCAACACTTTTTAAAAAGTTTTTTTCGTTTTATCAAAGAATCTTATTTACTTCCCTACTTTCACCAAACCTTAGCAAAATCTTTGAAAGGATTTGATACTTTTCTTGAATATTTCGTTCAAGAACTACATGATTCAAACTTTGTTGAAAAGCGACTTTTGACCTCTTCATCTCTTCTATAAGTAATGCTTCTAACTCTAAACACTCCACCTGATTAAATAGACAAATTTTCATTGATTCACCTGCTTTTTATAACCTTCATTCTCAAACAGCAAAATAAAATCAGTTGTTCTTTTCCTTACCTGTTATTAATTGTAGACAAAACGCATACAAATTAGACAAGTACTACTTATTAAATGAGGTGACAAAATGAATATGTTTTATACTATTCGAGCCAAAAGAATCAAACAAACCATGCTTATCGTAGTTGCTGCGTTTTTTACAAGTTTTTTTCTTTATGCTCAGCAGACATTTCACTTTCCCGTGTTTTCAACAGATAACGGTCCAAGAGCTGTTTATAAGGCGGATGATAAAAATCCAGAAGTTGCTCTGACGTTTAACATCAGCTGGGGAGATGAAAGAGCTATTCCCATTCTCAATGAACTAAAAAAACAGCATATCGAAAATGCTACTTTCTTTTTATCTGCTTCATGGGCTGAACGTCACCCAGATATTGTAGAGCGCATTAAGAAAGAAGGTCACGAAATTGGCACAATGGGCTATGACTATAATTCTTATACAAGCCTAAAACCTAATGAGATTAGACAAGATCTTGCAAAATCCAAGAAAGTCTTTGATTCTCTAGGCCTTAAAGATGTTCACCTTCTTCGTCCTCCTAACGGACAATTTGATAAAGACATCTTAAAATTAACATCGGATATAGGCTATACAACTGTTCATTGGAGCATTGACTCCAAAGACTGGACAAATCCAGGGGTTGAGAAAATTGTCTCAAATGTTACAAAACCATTAAGTGGGGGAGATATTATATTGCTACACGCGTCTGACTCCGCTCAACAAACAGCAAAGGCTATTCCATATATCAAGAATTCATTACAAAATAAAAAAGTCTCAAACGTAAGTGTTTCAACATTAATTTCAAATTCTAAAACCCAAGTAAAAGATATCCGCTAACATCTATTCTGACTGTATATATAAAGCAAAAGCAGACAAATATGCTATTTGTCTGCTTTTGCTATTCTTGCATGTGTAAGAAGTTTCGGCAAAATAAGAAGTTGATACATATTACATATTAGAAGTGGAAACAACATAAGGTAAAGCCAGCTTTCTTCATTCGTTCGCAGCGCTGGGAACCATTCAATTGTCGTTACAACAATCATAAAAAACAGCGCTGGTACAAAAGCTTCTTTGTTCGTTTGCTTTTTCTTTGCGTACGCCACTAACAACCCCACCGCTAATAAGAAAACGCTTAACAAAATATACTTGCCTATGCCTTCTCCCGGCTGTTGAAAGAACTTATATCGAAAATACGCAACGTCAAATAATACAAATAAAATAAATATAATTTGAACGGATTTCCAAAGAGATACAGATTTAAAAATTCCCAACCCAAACCGGTGAATGGTTAAATATGCAAAAAACCCCATTTGACTAATTAAACTAAAAATAAACCCTACGCCTACGAGCCATGTTAAAACAGCAACAATTTCTCCTATTTTTCCTTGTTGAAATAAATGACCGTATTCCCCCCAGCGCACCGCAAATCCAACAAAAGCTGTACTTATACCCCCGACAGCTAACGTGGTTAGAAATAGACGAACCCAATTTCGACTATTCACTTCCATCTCCCCCATAAGTTACAAAATTGTACCTTTTCATAAATTGTACCAATCACGTTTTGAAAAATCTAGAGCTCTTTTATGAATAAAAAACCTTGATTATCTCATATTAAGCGTAAGCATATTAGGAAAGGAGCTCATTACTATGAAAAAGCGACTCATGCTCCTCATTTATATAGGAATGTGTATGCTTTTAGCTACAGCCTGTGCACCGCAAGATGAAGAGAACAATGGTATGGATTATGATCAAACAAAGAAAATGGTTGTTGATATTTTAAAGACAGATGAAGGAAAAAAAGCAGTCGAGGCAATTATGAAAGATCCTTCTGTTAGACAAGATATTTTGATGGATCAAAACGCGATAAAAGATACAATTTCTCAAACCCTAGTATCAGATAAAGGCGTGGAATTTTGGAAAAAAGCCATGGATGATCCGAAGTTTGCTGAAAGCTTTGCTAAAAGTCTAGAAAAAGAAAATAAAACGGTCATCAAGCAATTAATGAAAGATCCTGAATATCAAGGAATGCTTCAAGACGTTTTAAAGGATCCGGCTATGGAGAAAGAAGTACTAACTGTTTTAAAGAGTAAAGAATATCGCACTTATTTACAAAAGATTATGAGCGAAACGTTTGATAGCCCTCTTTATCAATCTAAAATTCAAGACATTCTTTTGAAAGCAGCTGAAGAAACACAAGGTGGACAAAAACAAAGCAGCGACGATGGTGGTTCTTCTTCCGGTGGATCTGACTCGGGCGGAGAACAGCAACAGCAGTGATTAAATACGCATCTCATATGAGATGCGTATTTAATTATGTCATTTATTTTTATTAAAAAATCTAAATGACTTCTTTATATTTTTTAATACTTAGTATTTTTATTGGAATTGTAAACTTTAATTCTTAGCTTTATGGTAAAATATTATAAATTAACACAATCGTTTTATAGCAAAAGGAGGGAATTCGATGGAATTTCGCGTTATTAAAACGTTTCAAACCATTGTTCGTTTAGGAAGCTTTCAATTAGCCGCTGAATATTTAAAGTACTCCCAGCCTACCATTACGCTGCACATTCAAAAGTTAGAATCCGAACTAGGATTTAAGCTTTTAGAACGAGGAAAAAGCATTAAGCTTACTGAAGCAGGTAAAATCTTTTACGAGCGGGCAAATATTTTACTAAAGGAATATGAATATCTCAATAACACCTTAAAGGATTATTCAACAGGCGAAGCTGGCACTATCCGTATAGGTGCTGCAGAGCCTACAGCAAGCAGTCGACTGCCTTCCATTCTCTCATTATTTAAAAAAAGATATCCCAACACAGAAATTAGCTTACTCGTTGCAGACGAAAAGCACCTTCATCAACATATACGCAATCAAGAAATTGATTTCGCGATTGGCACTGTCTCAGAATCATTCAGAGATATAGAGTTTGAGGCATTACTAACGGAAAAACTTGTGCTGCTACTACCATTCAATCATGCTCTAACAAAAAGAAAAACAATCTTTGCAAAAGATTTGATACACGAAACTCTGATTACTGCTGGGCAATCTTCTGTTCAAAAGAAAATTGAGCAGCTAATCTTTGAACGAACAGGCCAACTGCCTGCTAAAGTCCAGTTAGGCACTATTAGCACACTTCAGCATTTTGTAAAAGAAAACTTAGGAATAGCCGTTGTTCCACAAATAAGCGCAACTCTTCCGCCAGATCAAGTGGTGGTTAAAACGATTCATGACTTGCATGAGGGACCTGCAATCGGTATTTTAAAGCACCAGTCTCACACCGTAAGTACAGCTGGAAAAACATTTTTAGCTCTCTTAAAACAAAACCTTGCATTTGATTTAAAAAAGGCGCAGATTGAACTCTCTGTATAATAGCAAAAAGCACGCGCTGTTCGAGCGCGTGCTTTTTGTTATTTTCCTGTCGCCGCTTTTTCATTTTCGCAAATAAATGTAATCTTGCTTGCAATCTCTCCATATATTTGACCTAAACGATGCGATTCGTCGTAAATGGAAGGTGCAAAATCTTCTTCATTCCAGTCGGGCTGACTTAACGGAAGCTGTCCTAAAAGCTCTGTCTGAAGTTCCTCAGCAAGTTTTGGACCTCCGCCTTTACCGAATACGTACTCTTTTTCCCCTGTTAGCTGGCTTTCAAAGTAGGCCATATTTTCTACAACTCCAATTACCTCATGATCAGTTTTCAAAGCCATAGCACCGGCTCTAGCTGCAACAAATGCCGCTGTAGGATGGGGTGTCGTAATAATAACTTCTTTACAAGCAGGAAGCATGGAGTGAACGTCTAATGCGACATCACCTGTTCCAGGAGGTAAGTCTAGTAAAAGATAATCTAATTCTCCCCATTCAACTTCTGTAAAAAAGCTCGTCAACATTTTTCCAAGCATAGGCCCTCGCCAGATAACGGGTGAATTATCTTCTACAAAGAAGCCCATTGAAATAACTTTTACTCCGAAGCGGTCAACTGGAATAATCTTTTCACCTTCTACTACAGGACGCTGTGTAATTCCCATCATATCTGGAACACTGAATCCATAAATGTCAGCATCAATTAAACCAACTTTCTTTCCTAAACGAGCTAGAGAAACGGCCAAGTTAACAGAGACTGTTGATTTACCAACGCCTCCTTTACCGCTTGCAATGGCAATAAATTCAGGTGCATTCGGACTAGTTAGTAAGTTGCCAGTATTCGGTTGCTCAGCGCGGTACTGCTGAAGTTCTTCAGGCGTAAACTCAACAAATCGCAGTCCAACCGACTGTACACCTGCTTTTTTTAATTCTTCTACAATCGTACCTTGAAGGCTCAACTGTTCACTAGTACCTGTTTTTGCAACAGCAATCTTCAGGCTTATATGCTGTTTTTCAGCTTTGATTGTTATTTCTTTAATCGCATCTGTTTCTGATAGTTTTTTATTTAAAAATGGATCTGTAATTTCCCCTACTACTTCTTTTACTTGCTTTTCCGTTAGCATACTCCCACCACCATGTTAAAATCTATTTATTTATACTATCAAGTATATCATACATATTAGATTTTTCTGAATAGAAGGATGCTAAGCTTTTTATTTGGGCTTTTCTCCAGTAAAGTACCGGCTGACTCCTTCATAAATAGATTCAGCTAACTTTTTTTGGTAGCGTTTCGATTGAAGCATTTTACGTTCTGTAGGATTTGATAAGAACCCTACTTCAACCAAAGCACCGGGTGGCCTAGAATGCTTAAGAAGGTAAAGAGTTTGAATAGCTTTTGCTTCACGGGTCGTATTATCCAGATTATTTCTTAGCTCTTGTTGAATGAGTTTGGCCACTTGCTCATTTTCTTTTAGGGATCCGTAATAGAAAGTTTGAGCCCCTCTCCACGCGGAGGATGGAATAGCATTCAAGTGAATACTTAGGTACAAATCAGCATTCGATTTATTAATCATCGTTAAGCGATTTTTTAAGTCTTCTACTTTTCTGCGGCTGTATCCTCTTGTGTCTTTGGCCGCTAGATCTTCGTCTTTTTCTCTCGTCATAATAACAAGTGCTCCTTGCTCTTGCAGATAGTCTCGAAGCATTAACGAAATTTTAAGAGTTATTTCTTTTTCAAGCACTTCATTCTCTCCTATGGCTCCGCCATCAACGCCGCCATGTCCAGGATCTAGTACAATAACTTTCCCGCTAAGAGGAAGTGAAAGCGAACCGGATGATGTTCTATGATCTATCTGATATTGTACAATGACAAAAAGAACGAGAAGCGCTATAATTGTGCTCATTATTTTTACTTTAGACATTTTATCCCTTCCCTTCTTGCCTCACCTATTTATTTCTATATGGGACAAGAACGGGAATTATGAGTACTTTTTAATGCAAACGTAACCGACGTCTTTTTTCTGCGGTTCGATAACCTTCTTTCCACCAGTCTTGCACATATCCTTGACACAAATAATACAGACCATCTTGATAAAGATCTGTTACAGACATGCTGACAGCTCCGTATAATGTATCAATTAAAAGAGACTCTTCGTGCTTACTGTGCTTCTGAAAATCTTCGTAGCCTTTACCACATTTACTCACCCGTGCTCCTAATAAAAATGATTCGATTGCAATATCAAGACAATACTCCTCCACATGGTCGTCTCCTAGCATATTCCACTGAAACATAGGATGAAAATAACGGCGCAGCCTCTCTTGAAGCAAATCAAACGACAGTTCTCTTAGGACTTTGCGTTCATATTTCATTTCTTTTTCATAACGTTTTTCTTTTAAATATGTAACCTCGTTCACGATAACGCCTCCCTTTTTTACATATTGTCTGCACAAGCGTTCGTCTCATACGCAAACAACAAATAAAAAAAGCCTTGGTCCAAAGACCAAGGCTTGAAACGTAATATAAAATTAACGTTTTGAGAATTGTGGTGCACGACGAGCGCCTTTAAGACCGTATTTTTTACGTTCTTTCGCACGAGCGTCACGAGTTAATAGACCAGCACGTTTTAATGTTCCACGGTATTCAGGGTCTGCTTCTAATAAAGCACGAGAGATTCCGTGACGAATAGCGCCAGCTTGACCTGCATAACCTCCACCATTAACGTTTACAAATACGTCATAGTTACCTACAGTTTCAGTTAAAGCAAGTGGTTGTTTTACTACTTCACGTAGTGCAGCAAATGGAATGTATTCTTCGATTTCACGACCGTTGATTGTTACGCGACCGTTACCTGGTACTAAACGTACACGAGCAACAGAGCTTTTACGACGACCAGTTCCGTAATATTGTACCTGTGCCAAGATAATAACCTCCTCTTATTAATTATCCGCGAAGTTCGTAAACTTCTGGTTTTTGTGCTTCATGTGGATGTGTGTCACCAGCATACACATGTAATTTTTTGAACATTTGACGGCCTAGGCTACCTTTTGGAAGCATGCCTTTGATTCCTAATTCAAGCATTTTCTCAGAGTAGTTAGTACGCATTTCTAATGCTGTACGTTGTTTCAAACCACCTGGGTGCATGCTGTGACGGTAATAAATTTTATCAGTTAATTTTTTACCTGTTAGTTCGATTTTTGACGCATTGATAAGGATCACGTGATCACCAGTATCAACATGTGGTGTAAAAGTTGGTTTATGTTTACCGCGTAAGATTGATGCTACTTCACTTGCTAAACGACCTAAAGTTTTACCTTCAGCATCGACAACATACCATTTACGCTCTACTTCGTTTGCTTTCGCCATGAAAGTTGTACGCATGAGTTTCCCTCCTAATTTTCATCATCAATTATAAAATTATTTCAACCTTCTATTTCAACACGATTAATTTCCGGGGCTAACCGTGGGGTTAAAATACATACCATATGATATATTATATCTTTAAGCTACTAATGTCAAGAAAATGTTACACCAGGTTTAGTTGTCATAGAAAACGCGCCATAAATATAGTCCTTGCGAAGGCGCAGTTTTCCCTGCACGAGGACGTGATTTGCTTTCTAGAATATCTTTTATAGCATCTGGTTCAATACGGCCTTGTCCTACTTCTAAAAGCGTTCCAACAAGAATACGAACCATATTATACAGAAAGCCACTTCCAACGAATCTAAACACAAGCTGACTATTCTCTTCATACATATCAATCTTGTAAATCGTACGAATCTTATCTTCCACTTCTGTCCTCGCTGAACAAAAGCTTGTAAAGTCGTGTGTACCGAGTAAATATGTGATGGCTTTTTTCATTTTTGAGTAGTCTAATGGATAAGGGTAATGGTATGCATAAGAACGAGTGAAAGGATTTCTATCTTCGCCGCGCAAAATATGATAGCGATACTCTTTTGAAGTAACATCATACCGGGCGTGAAAATGTGCATCAACTTCACATACATTCTTCATTACAATATCATCTGGTAGCATTGAATTCAATGCTTTTTTCCACTTATCACATGGAATATTTAGGTTTGTATCAAAATGAATGACTTGCCCCTGTGCATGAACATTTGTGTCCGTTCGTCCAGAGGCGTAAATCGGCACTTTTTTGTTATGCATTTTCTCTAAAACGGCTTCAATCTCCAGTTGAACAGTTCGCTTATTAGGCTGAACTTGATAACCCGAAAAGTGTGTGCCGTCGTATGCAACTATACATTTTAAACGTTTCATCTTTTCACCAAACAATCTTTACGTTCTAATCAGCACTAAAACAACTGCTACTGCCAGCAGAAGTAAAAGCATAATTGTATCTATGCTTCCCCATTTCAATTGACGATACTTTGTACGCCCTTCTCCGCCTTTATAACCCCTTGCCTCCATGGCAATAGCTAGCTCTTCAGCACGCTTAAACGAACCTATAAATAGAGGAACAAGCAAGGGAACGACAGCTTTCAAACGATCCGTAATGGGGCCGCTGCTAAAGTCCACTCCTCGTGCTGTCTGCGCTTTAATAATTTTATCCGTCTCTTCCATCAATGTAGGGATAAAGCGAAGAGAAATGGACATCATTAAAGCTAATTCGTGGACAGGAAGCTTGAGCTTTTTAAATGGATTCAGCAAGCTTTCCATTCCGTCTGTTACTTCAATGGGCGTAGTCGTTAATGTTAGCATCGTCGTAATTAAAATTAAGAACAAGAAGCGCAAGGAAATTAAAACACCTTGAATAAGGCCGCCTTTATAGACAGAAAACCATCCCCATTCAAACAAAAGAGGACCTTCTTTTGTCATGAAAATGTGCAAAAGAAACGTGATGATAATAATAAATAGCACGGGCTTTAAGCCTCTTAAAATAAACGAAACGGGCACTTTACTCATGGCCACTATCGCAAGGGTATACACACCTAAAAAAGCATAGCCAATAGGGTTATTTGCTAAAAACACAATTAATACATACGCAAATACAAGAAGCAGCTTGGCCCGAGGATCCATTCGATGGACAACAGAATGACCCGGCACATACTTACCAATAATGATTGAGTTCATCATAGTTGTTCACCTTGCTGCATAAGATGCTGCACTTTCTCTACCACTTCAGAAAAGGTAATAACCGTATCCGATGCTTCAAGTTGAAATTTCTCTTGCAGCTTCAGCATAAAGCGAAGCGATTCTGGAACATCCAATCCATATTCTTTTAGCTGCGTATGCTGACCAAACACTTCTCTAGGTGACCCTTGCATCGCAATCGTTCCCTTATTCATCACAATTAGCTCATCAGCGTACATAGCTGCATCTTCCATGCTGTGAGTCACGAGAATCGTCGTCAAGCCTTTTTCTTTATGAAGACGATAAATCATATTCATAATTTCTTGACGCCCTCTAGGGTCCAATCCAGCAGTTGGCTCATCTAAAATTAGCACATTAGGATTCATCGCTAGAATACCTGCAATCGCTACGCGACGCATTTGTCCACCACTCAAATCAAAAGGAGATCTGGTGAGGATGTCTTCTGGCAAACCTACTAACTTGATAAGCTCTCTTGCTTTTTGCTTTGCTTCTTCTTCCGAAACGCCATAATTCATTGGTCCAAAAGCTATATCTCTTTCCACCGTTTCTTCAAAAAGCTGATGTTCAGGGAATTGAAATACCACGCCTACTTGCTGACGAATAGCTTTTAAATTCTTTTCTTTTCGATTGGCTTTAATTGTGCGCTCACCGATTTGAATTTCACCAGAAGTTGGCTTCAATAAGGCATTTAGATGCTGTATGATTGTTGATTTCCCAGAACCAGTATGGCCAATAACAGCCAAAAATGTACCTGATTGAATGTTTAAATTTAAGTCATGTAAAGCAAGTCGTTCAAATGGTGTATTAACTTGATAACGATGCTCTACTTCTTTGAATATAATATCCATAGTTCGTCCACCAAGTCCTCATCTGTTAAATGAATTTTTGATAAAGGAATTCCTACGGAAGCAAAACGATGGCTTAGTTTAACGGAAAACGGCAAGTCTAGTCCAATATCCGTTAACTTGGAACCTAATGCAAATACTTCGCGTGGAGTACCTGTTGCATAGATCTTCCCTTTGTTCATCACCACGACTCTGTCAGCCATTGCTACTTCATCTAAATCGTGGGTAATTGAAATAACCGTCAGTTGTTTTTCTTCTTTTAATTTTCTAACAGTTTCAAGTACTTCAGTTCGTCCAATAGGATCTAACATAGATGTTGCTTCATCTAGAATGATGACAGATGGCTGTACGGCAATTATACCCGCAATGGCCACACGCTGTTTTTGTCCACCTGATAGCTGATGAGGCTCTTGCTCAAGAAAAGCACTCATATTCACCATTTCAATTGCTTCAGGTATACGTTTTTCCATAATTTCAAATGGAATCCCGTTATTTTCAAGCCCAAACGCAATATCGTCTTGAACGGTTGAGCCAACAAATTGATTATCTGGATTTTGAAACACCATTCCAATCTGCTTGCGCACATCCCATATTGTTTCTTCAGATAAAAGAGTATCGCCCACTCGAACCGTTCCTTTTTCAGGTAGCAAAAGACCGTTTAGAATTCGTGCCAGCGTCGATTTACCAGATCCATTGTGTCCAGCTATCGCTAACCATTCACCTTTATAAGCAGAGAGAGAAAGGTGATCTAACGTTAGGTCTGCTTCAGGATCGTATCGAAAGCATAAATCTTTTACCTCTAAAGACATTTCTTTCAACGCTATCTTCCTCTCAGCTTTTTCTATTGCAGCATTGCCTACATTGATTTTTCACGCTATTTACCTGGTTTAAGGTATAAAAAAAGGGCAACGACTAGTTACACACTGTCTCGCCCTTTTCTATCTGTATTAAAAATATTAAACTAATTCAATGATAACCATTGGAGCACCGTCACCACGGCGAGGTCCAACTTTTAAGATACGAGTGTAACCGCCTTGGCGATCTTCGTAGCGAGTAGCGATATCGCTGAATAGTTTTTGTAAAGCGCTTTGACCAGCTTCTTCGTTAGCTACTTCATTACGGATGTAAGATGCAGCTTGACGACGAGCGTGTAGATCTCCACGTTTACCTAAAGTAATCATTTTTTCAACAGTTGAACGTAATTCTTTTGCACGAGCTTCAGTTGTCTCAATGCGTTCGCTGATGATTAAATCAGTTGTTAAATCACGAAGAAGCGCCTTGCGTTGTGCGCTTGTACGACCTAATTTACGGTAAGACATGTGAGGTCCCCTCCTTTGTTAAGTAGTTAAACAGGTAGATATAATCAGTCGTCCTTACGTAGACCCAAACCTAATTCTTCAAGTTTAGCTTTAACTTCTTCTAAAGATTTACGGCCTAAGTTACGAACTTTCATCATATCTTCTTCTGTTTTATTAGCAAGCTCTTGTACAGTATTGATGCCTGCTCGTTTTAAGCAGTTGTAAGAACGAACAGATAAATCCAGTTCCTCGATCGTCATCTCTAGAACTTTTTCTTTCTGGTCTTCTTCTTTTTCTACCATGATCTCTGCTTTTTGAGCTTCATCTGTTAAGTTAACGAAGATATTTAAGTGTTCAGTTAGAATCTTTGCACCTAAAGCAACAGCTTTTTCTGGCTCGATGCTACCGTCAGTCCAAACATCCAACGTTAACTTATCGTAATTTGTCATTTGACCAACACGAGTATTCTCTACATAATACGATACGCGAGTAACAGGCGTATAGATTGAGTCAATTGGAAGTACACCAATTGGTTGGTCTTCACGCTTGTTAGCATCGGCAGGATTATAACCTCGACCTGTGCGAGCAGTAAGTCTCATACGGAAATGAGCATCTGACTCAAGTGTTGCAATATGAAGATCCGGATTTAGAACTTCGATATCGCTGTCTGCTTGAATGTCAGCAGCCGTTACTGTACCAGGACCTTTAACATCGATCTCAAGTGTTTTCTCTTCATCAGAGTAAATCTTTAACGCTAACTTTTTAACGTTTAAAATGATGTTTGTTACATCTTCAACAACTCCAGGAACTGTTGAAAATTCATGTAATACACCTTCAATTTGAATAGATGTTACAGCTGCACCAGGGAGTGAGGATAATAGGATACGACGTAAGGAGTTACCCAAAGTAGTACCATATCCACGCTCAAGTGGTTCGACGACGAATTTACCGTACTTTCTATCATCGCTGATTTCTACCGTTTCGATTTTTGGCTTTTCAATCTCTATCAATATAAACCCTCCTTCAAAACGTCGAAACCTCGGCTAGACGGCTGATTTCTCAAATGCCTAACCGAAATTCCCTATTAGACAGTTCCCGAATGTGCACAACAAATGGAAAACATTTCGTTGCATGAATAAATTCTACACCATCATCATTATAGACAACGAAATAGAATCTATACATATTAATTATACACGACGACGTTTTGGTGGGCGGCATCCGTTGTGAGGTACAGGAGTAACATCTTTAATAGCTGTTACTTCTAAACCTGCAGCTTGAAGAGCACGGATAGCTGCTTCACGACCAGCACCAGGGCCTTTAACTGTAACTTCAAGAGTTTTCATTCCGTTATCCATAGAAACTTTTGCAGCAGTTTCAGCAGCCATTTGCGCAGCAAATGGAGTAGATTTACGAGAACCTCTGAAGCCAAGTGCGCCTGCGCTAGACCAAGCAATCGCATTACCGTGAACATCTGTAATTGTTACAATAGTGTTGTTAAACGTTGAGCGAATATGAGCTACACCAGCTTCAATATTCTTTTTCACGCGACGTTTACGTGTATTAGTTTTACGTGCCATCTGTTAATGACCTCCCTTACTAATTATTTCTTCTTGTTCGCTACAGTACGGCGTGGGCCTTTACGTGTACGAGCATTGTTTTTACTGTTTTGACCACGAACTGGTAAACTACGACGGTGGCGGATACCACGGTATGAACCAATCTCAATTAAACGTTTGATGTTTAAAGAAACTTCACGACGAAGATCGCCTTCTACTTTATAGCTATCTAAAATATCACGAATTTTACCTAATTCTTCTTCTGTTAAGTCACGAACGCGAGTATCTTCAGAAACTCCAGCTTCAGCTAGAACTTTTTCAGCAGTTGGACGACCAATACCGAAAATGTATGTTAATGAAATTACTACACGCTTGTCACGAGGAATATCAACACCAGCAATACGTGCCATATGAATAGTGCACCTCCTTATTGATTAACCTTGTTTTTGTTTATGCTTAGGGTTTTCACAAATTACCATTACTTTACCTTTTCTACGGATAACTTTACATTTTTCGCAGATTGGTTTAACTGATGGTCTGACTTTCATGTTTCATACCTCCTTGATAGTACGGAGTGCATAGGTTTTATTTGAAACGGTACGTAATTCTACCGCGAGTTAAATCGTATGGTGACAATTCTACAGTTACTTTATCACCAGGTAAGATTCGAATGAAATGCATGCGAATTTTTCCTGATACGTGAGCAAGTACTGTATGACCATTTTCTAATTCTACCTTGAACATAGCGTTAGGTAAAGTCTCAGCAACTGTACCTTCAACTTCAATTACATCGTCTTTTGCCATTAAAGTGCTCTCCTTTCTTTGAAACAGTAACAAGCTATCATTAAACGACTTAAAAAGAACCTGTTCTGAACATCCGGAGATCGTAATCATTAAATTCAAGATGATTGACGCTAATATACATCTTTACCATTTTAACAGCAATTCAGACGAAAAACGATCATCGTGAATTTAGATAATTACTGTTTACTGTCCAGTGCATCTAGCGAGGAATGGATAGAGATAACATCCTTTAACATTACAATGCTGTCAGAATTTCATATCCCGTCTCAGTAATTGCAATAGTATGTTCGAAGTGCGCACACATTTTACCATCTACTGTCACAACTGTCCAGTTATCAGGTAATGTTTTTACATATCGCATACCAGCATTCACCATTGGCTCAACCGCCAATACCATGCCTGGACGTAGACGCGGTCCTTTATTCGGTGGACCATAATGAGGTACTTGCGGATCTTCATGTAAGTCTTTGCCGACCCCATGGCCAACATATTCTCTTACAATCGAAAAGTTACGTGATTCTGCGTACTGTTGAATAGCATGTGAAATATTCGACAAACGCTCACCCGGCTTAGCTTCCGCTAATCCTTTGTAGAGAGATTGCTGAGTCACATCAAGCAGCTCTTGATTTTCTAATGAAATCTTTCCTACTCCATATGTCCAAGCTGAATCACCGTGATAGCCACCGAATTTAGCTCCGATGTCTAAACTGATGATATCCCCTTCATTAAGCTTGCGTTCACCCGGAATACCATGAACTAATTCTTCATTCACAGAAGCACATACACTGCCGCGAAAACCATTATACCCTTTAAAAGACGGAATTGCATCATGTTGACGAATAAAATTTTCAGCAATTGCATCCAATTCTATAGTCGTAATACCTGGAGCGATATGTTTTTTTAACTCTTGATGAGTTAAAGCCACGATTCGTCCAGCTTCACGCATGACCTCAATTTCCTCTGGTGTCTTGCAAATGATCATTGCTTAACCCCAGCAAGTAATTGACGAACATCCTCAAACACAATGTTAATATCTTGATTACCATTAATATTGCGTAGATAACCTTTTTCTTGATAGAAATCAAGTAGAGGTTGAGATTGTTTAACATTAACTGAAAGTCTAGTTGAAACCGTCTCAGCATTGTCATCTGCACGTTGATAAAGCTCGCCACCGCATTTGTCACAAACTCCTTCTTTCGCAGGAGGATTGAATACTAAGTGGTAAGTAGCTCCGCAATCTTTACAAATGCGGCGTCCAGTAAGACGCTCCATTAAAATGCTTTGATCTACATCAATATTAATCACATAATCAATTTGCTTGTTTAGTTCTTTTGTAATTGTTTCAAGAGCTTCTGCTTGGGCTACTGTTCTTGGGAAGCCATCAAGTAAAAAGCCGTTTTCACAATCTTGTTTGTTTAAACGCTCGCGCACAATTCCAATTGTTACTTCATCAGGAACAAGGTTACCTTGGTCCATAAATGATTTAGCTTTTAAACCTAGTTGCGTTCCTTCTTTAATTGCAGCTCGGAACATATCTCCTGTTGAGATATGAGGGATATCGTAATGCTCAACGATTTTTTCTGCTTGAGTACCTTTCCCAGCACCAGGAAGGCCCATTAACACTAAATTCATTTCTTGCTTCCCCCTCAGTATCTTATCCGTTTAATGGGAAAGCAGCTTGCTTCCCACTAAACAGCTTTACTTAATAAATCCCTTATAATGGCGTTTCACTAATTGACTCTCAAGCTGTTTCATTGTCTCAAGAGCTACACCGACAACAATTAACAAACTAGTACCGCCGATCTGAGCAGATGATGGTAGGTTTGCAATTTTGATGAACAGAACCGGCAACACAGCAATTAACGCAAGGAATATCGAACCGATTAATGTCAGACGATATAACACTTTCGTTAAATAAGCTTGTGTGCTTTTACCAGGACGGATGCCCGGGATGTAGCCACCTTGCTTTTTCAAGTTCTCTGCTACTTGTTCAGGGTTAACTTGAACAAATGTATAGAAGTAACAAAAAGCAATGATTAACGCTACATACACTATCATACCAATTGGCTTAGTATAGTCAAATGTATTCTGAATCCACGTCGTTACATCATTTGGACCGAAAAATGATGCAATTGTTGGTGGTGTGATAATAAATGAAACTGCAAAGATAACAGGAATAACCCCAGCAGCATTTACTTTTAACGGTAAATGAGTGGATTGACCTCCAACAGGATTACGACCAGCTGAACCCTTTGCATATTGAATAGGAATTTTTCGTAGCGCTTGTTGGAAGTAAATAACCCCAACAATAATAGCTAAAACTGCGATGGCAATTAAAACTACCGTTACGATACGAATGAATAATTGATCCCCAACGTCTTCAAATTGCTGTGCATAAATTTGATTTAATGTTGTCGGAATACCAGCTGCAATCCCAGCAAAGATAATGATAGAAATACCATTACCTACGCCTTTTGCAGTAATCTGTTCTCCTAACCACATTAAGAAGGCAGTACCTGCCGTTAACACTGTAGCAATTAGAAGATACGTAGAAATTCCTGGATTAGCGATCAATTGTCCGCCCGAAATATTGTTGAATCCTATAGACATACCTAAAGCCTGGATAAATCCAAGCACAATTGTTCCATAACGAGTTACTTGAGCTAATTTACGGCGCCCAACATCTCCTTGCTTTGACCATTCTGTAAACTTAGGTACAACATCCATCTGTAATAATTGGACGATGATGGATGCTGTAATATAAGGCATAATGCCCATAGCAAGAATGGAGAAGTTTTTTAACGCGCCGCCGCCAAATGTATTCAGAACCCCGAATACATTTAACCCATCTTGCAATTTTAGTACATCCGTATTAACACTTGGTACAGGAATAAATGTACCAATTCGGAAGACAATTAACATTAACAAAGTGAAAAAGATTTTTTGTCTTATTTCACGCACGCGCATTAAATTGGAGATTGTTTGAAACATTAGATCACCTCAACTGTACCGCCAGCAGCTTCGATAGCTTCTTTAGCAGTTGAAGAGAATTTAGCAGCTTTAACAGTTAGCTTAGAGTTTAATGTACCGTTTCCTAGTACTTTAACGCCAGCTTTTGCTTTGCTTACTAAACCAGTTTCGATTAATAATTCTGGTGTTACTTCAGTTCCATCTTCAAAACGGTTAAGAGCTTCTAAATTAACGATCGCGTATTCTTTGCGATTGATATTAGTGAACCCACGTTTTGGAAGACGACGGAATAAAGGAGTTTGACCACCTTCGAAGCCAGGTCTTACGCCACCGCCAGAGCGAGCGTTTTGCCCTTTGTGACCTTTACCTGAAGTCTTTCCGTTACCTGAACCAGTACCACGACCTACACGGTTACGTACTTTACGTGAACCTTCAGCTGGTTTCAATTCATGAAGTTTCATTCCGGAGCACCTCCTTAGAGTGACAATTTATACTTATTGCTCTTTTACTGTAACAAGGTGAGCTACTTTGTTAATCATTCCGCGAATTGCAGGATTATCGTCTTGAACGACAGTTTGATTTAACTTACGTAGGCCAAGTGTACGAACAGTTACACGTTGATCTTCTGGACGACCAATTACGCTACGAGTAAGGGTAATTGCTAGTTTGTTTGCCATTCTATATCCCTCCCTTATCCTAACAGTTCTTCTACAGTCTTGCCACGTAGTTTTGCAACATCTTCAGCACGTTTTAGGTTAGCTAAACCGTTAAGAGTTGCACGTACCATGTTGATTGGAGTATTTGAACCTAAAGATTTAGATAGAATATCACTTACGCCAGCCAATTCTAATACCGCACGAACTGGACCACCAGCGATAACTCCTGTACCTTCAGAAGCAGGTTTTAAGAAAATTTGACCTGCACCAAATTGTCCAAGGATTTCGTGTGGAATAGATGTACCAACCATAGGTACAGTAATTAAGTTTTTCTTCGCATCTTCAATTGCTTTACGGATTGCATCTGGTACCTCTTGTGCTTTACCAGTACCGAATCCAACGTGACCGTTTTTGTCACCAACTACAACTAATGCAGCGAAGCGGAAACGACGTCCACCTTTCACAACTTTAGCTACGCGGTTAACGGTAACAACACGTTCTTCAAGCTCTAATTTATTTGGATCAATACGACGCATGATTTTCCCTCCTTTTACAATTAGAATTGTAATCCAGCTTCACGAGCAGCGTCAGCTAATGCTTTAACACGGCCATGATATAAATAACCGCCACGGTCGAATACTACTTCGTTTACACCTTTTTCTACTGCGCGTTTAGCGACTAATTCGCCAACTTTGATAGCAGCTTCAGTGTTACCAGTGCTTTCTAAAGTCAGGTCTTTATCTAACGTTGAAGCACTTGCGATTGTTACTGAATTTAAATCGTCGATAACTTGTGCGTAAATATGTTGATTAGAACGGAACACGTTTAAACGCGGACGAGTTGCAGTTCCAGATAACTTCGCACGAACACGAGCATGTCTTTTTTTACGAACTTTGTTTTTATCAAGCTTCGTGATCATTTCGGGCACTCCTTTCTTTTACCTAACCGGCATTACTTCTTAGCAGTTTTACCTTCTTTACGACGTACATATTCGCCTTCGTAACGAATACCTTTACCTTTGTAAGGCTCTGGTGGACGAACGTCACGAATATTTGCAGCTAATGCACCTACGCGTTCTTTATCAATACCTTTAATAACGATCTTAGTTTGAGAAGGAACTTCGATTTCGATTCCTGCTTCAGGAGTAATCTCAACTGGGTGAGAGTATCCAACGCTCAATACTAATTTGCTACCAGATTTTTGTGCACGGTAACCTACACCGACTAATTCTAAACCACGTTCGAATCCTTTAGTAACACCTTCAACCATGTTACCTAAAAGGCTACGAGTAGTTCCGTGAAGAGCGCGGTGCTCTTTATTGTCGCTAGGACGGTTAACAACTAATAAGTTGTCTTCAACTTTAATTTCGATTTCAGGGTGGAATGTACGAGTTAATTCACCCTTTGGTCCTTTTACAGTTACAGTGTTGCTCTCGTTCGTAACTGTAACACCTGCTGGAAGTTCTAAAGGCTTTTTACCAACACGTGACATAGTTACACCTCCATTCACATTTAAAACTTATTACCAAACGTACGCTAATACTTCTCCACCAGTTTGCTTTTGACGAGCTTCTTTGTCAGTTAAAACACCTTGAGAAGTAGAAACGATTGCGATACCTAAACCGTTAAGTACACGTGGTACTTCGTTAGTTTTTGCATAAACACGTAGACCAGGTTTACTGATACGTTTTAAGCCTGTAATTACACGTTCGTTATTTGAACCGTATTTTAAGAAGATACGGATAATACCTTGTTTGTTGTCTTCGATGTATTCTACATCACGTACGAAACCCTCACGCTTAAGGATTTCTGCAATTTGCTTCTTAATGTTAGAAGCAGGAACTTCAATTTTCTCATGACGAACCATGTTCGCATTGCGGATACGAGTTAGTAAATCTGCAATAGGATCAGTCATTACCATATTAATTTACCTCCTTCCCAAACTTGGGTTTTACCAACTAGCTTTTTTAACACCAGGAATTTGACCTTTATAAGCAAGCTCACGGAAACAAATACGGCAAAGCTTGAATTTACGTAGTACTGAGTGTGGACGTCCACAACGTTCGCAACGTGTATACTCCTGTACTTGGAATTTCTGCTGGCGTTTTTGCTTCGCAATCATTGATTTTTTAGCCACATTTTCGCCTCCTCTGCTTAACGTTGGCAGTTATTACTTCTGGAACGGCATACCGAACTGAGTTAAAAGCTCACGAGCTTCTTCATCAGTGTTTGCTGTTGTAACAATAACGATATCCATACCACGAACTTTAGTTACTTTATCATAATCGATCTCTGGGAAGATCAATTGTTCTTTAACACCTAACGTGTAGTTTCCACGACCATCAAATGCTTTTTTAGATACACCACGGAAATCACGCACACGTGGAAGTGATACTGATACTAGTTTATCGAAGAATTCGTACATACGCTCGCCGCGTAAAGTAACTTTCGCACCGATTGGCATACCTTCACGAAGACGGAAACCAGCGATAGATTTTTTCGCACGAGTTACAACAGGTTTTTGACCAGTGATTTCAGCTAGTTCTTCAACAGCGTTATCTAAAGCTTTTGAGTTAGAAACAGCATCACCGATACCCATGTTGATTACGATCTTTTCGATTTTTGGCACTTGCATTACAGATTCATAATTAAACTTGCTAACTAGAGCAGGAGTAATCTCTTTTGTAAATTTCTCTTTAAGACGGTTCATGTGAACTAAACCTCCCTTCACATTTCATTAATTATTTATCTAAAGTTTCACCAGATTTTTTTGCTACACGTACCTTTTTGCCATCGATAACTTGGTACCCAACACGAGTTGGCTCACCAGATTTAGGATCCAACGGCATTACGTTTGATACGTGGATAGGTGCCTCTTGGCTAACGATTCCACCTTGTGGATTTACTTGAGAAGGTTTAGAGTGTTTTTTCACAACGTTCACGCCTTCAACAAGTACACGGTCTTTCTTTGGGAAAGCTGCAAGTACTTCACCTTGCTTACCTTTGTCTTTACCAGAGATAACCACTACTTTGTCGCCCTTTTTAACATGCATCCTATTCGCACCTCCTTAAAAGGCATTTTGTATTTGTTCTATATATCAATTAGATAACTTCTGGAGCTAATGATACGATCTTCATGAAGTTGTTATCACGTAATTCACGAGCAACTGGTCCGAAGATACGAGTACCACGTGGTCCTTTGTCGTCACGGATGATTACGCAAGCATTTTCGTCGAAACGGATGTAAGAACCGTCAGTACGGCGAACACCACTTTTTGTACGTACAACAACAGCTTTAACAACGTCACCTTTTTTAACAACGCCTCCTGGTGTTGCTTGTTTCACCGTACAAACGATAACATCACCAATGTTTGCTGTCTTGCGACCTGAACCACCAAGTACTTTAATAGTAAGTACCTCACGTGCACCAGAGTTGTCTGCAACTTTTAAACGAGATTCTTGTTGAATCATGTACGAAACCTCCCTTCGGATGAATCATTCTTATCCGATCTATCTTAACTATTAGATGATAACAGCTTTTTCTACAACTTCTACTAGACGGAAACGTTTAGTAGCTGATAACGGACGAGTTTCCATGATCTTCACGATATCGCCTAGTTGAGCTGTATTGTTTTCATCGTGAGCTTTGAATTTCTTTGAGTATTTTACACGCTTGCCATAAAGCGAATGCTTTTTGTAAGTTTCAACAAGAACAGTAACAGTCTTATCCATTTTGTCAGAAACTACGCGGCCAGTGTAAACTTTACGTTGGTTGCGTTCACTCATTCTGAAAGCCTCCTCTCAGACTTAATTATTTATTAGCAGCAATCTCTCTTTCACGAACTACAGTTTTCATACGAGCGATCGATTTGCGCACTTCGCGAATACGAGTAGTATTCTCTAATTGTCCAGTCGCTAATTGGAAACGAAGGTTAAACAACTCTTCTTTTAAAGCCTTAACTTTTTGTTCAATTTCAGCAGTGGTAAGGTCACGAATTTCATTAGCTTTCATTAGAATCACCACCAATTTCTTCACGTTTTACAAACTTACATTTTACAGGTAGCTTGTGTGCAGCTAAACGTAAAGCTTCACGTGCAACCTCTTCAGATACACCTGAAATTTCAAACATTACTTTTCCAGGTTTAACAACTGCTACCCAACCTTCAGGAGCACCTTTACCAGAACCCATTCGGACTTCTAGAGGCTTAGCAGTATAAGGTTTAGAAGGGAAAATTTTAATCCATACTTTACCGCCACGTTTCATGTAACGAGTCATTGCGATACGAGCAGCTTCGATTTGACGGTTTGTAATCCAAGAAGCTTCAGTAGCTTGTAAACCGAATTCACCGAAATGTACTTCCGTACCACCTTTAGCGCGTCCACGCATTTTTCCGCGGTGTTCGCGACGATATTTAACGCGTTTTGGTAATAACATAATTATTTTCCTCCTTCCTCAGTTTTCTTTTTAGTAGGAAGAACCTCTCCACGATAGATCCATACTTTCACACCAAGTTTACCATAAGTAGTATCTGCTTCAGCGTGAGCATAGTCAATATCAGCGCGAAGTGTATGAAGTGGAACTGTACCTTCACTGTAATATTCAGAACGAGCAATATCAGCTCCGCCTAAACGACCAGATACCATTGTTTTGATACCTTGTGCGCCAGCACGCATACTACGTTGGATAGCTTGCTTTTGAGCACGACGGAATGATACACGGTTCTCAAGTTGGCGAGCGATGTTTTCAGCTACTAGTTTAGCATCTAAATCTGCTCGTTTAATTTCAAGGATGTTAATGTGTACACGCTTGCCTGTTAATTGGTTAAGAGCTTTACGAAGTGATTCTACTTCAGTACCACCTTTACCAATTACCATACCAGGTTTTGCAGTGTGGATCGTTACGTTTAAGCGGTTAGCAGCGCGTTCGATTTCAACTTTAGAAACAGCTGCATCGTTTAAACGTTTAGCGATATATTCACGTACTTTTAAGTCTTCATGTAATAAGTCAGCGTAGTCTTTGCCAGCGAACCATCTTGATTCCCAATCACGGATGACACCGACGCGAAGACCGACCGGATTTACCTTTTGACCCATGAATTATCCCTCCTTCTTTTCTGATACCACGATTGTGATGTGGCTTGTGCGCTTGTTGATTTGGCTTGCACGTCCCATAGCGCGTGGACGGAAACGTTTTAAAGTTGGACCTTCGTTAACAAAAGCGTCAGTAATAACTAAATTGTTAGCGTCCATTTCATAATTGTGTTCTGCATTGGCAATAGCAGATTTTAATACTTTCTCAACGACTGGAGAAGCAGCCTTTGGCGTGTGAAGTAGCACTGCTAGCGCTTCACCCACTTGCTTACCTCGAATTAAATCTACAACTAAACGAACTTTACGAGGAGCAATACGTACTGTTCTCGCGACAGCTTTAGCTTGCATTTAAAAGCCTCCTCTCATATTAGCGTCTTGTTTTCTTATCATCACTTGCGTGACCTTTGTAAGTACGAGATGGTGCGAATTCACCAAGTTTGTGACCTACCATGTCTTCAGTAACATAAACTGGTACATGTTTACGACCGTCATATACAGCAATTGTATGACCAATGAACTGAGGGAAGATAGTTGAACGACGAGACCAAGTTTTTACTACCTGCTTGCTGTCAGTTTCGTTTAACTTCTCAATTTTGTTGATTAAATGGTCATCTACAAAAGGTCCTTTCTTTAAGCTGCGACCCATAAATGAACCTCCCTTCGTGATTGTCCTACGGTTCGTTTGAACCGTAGCTCAATCCCGTTATTTTTTACGACGACGAACGATAAATTTATCGGATTTGTTTTTCTTCTTACGAGTTTTGTAACCAAGTGTTGGTTTACCCCATGGACTCATTGGAGACTTACGTCCGATTGGAGCACGTCCTTCACCACCACCGTGTGGGTGATCGTTAGGGTTCATTACAGAACCACGTACAGTTGGACGGATACCTAACCAACGAGAACGACCGGCTTTACCGATGTTGATTAACTCGTGTTGTTCGTTACCAACTTGACCTACAGTTGCACGACAAGTCGCAAGAATCATGCGTACTTCACCAGAAGTTAAACGTACTAATACGTATTTACCTTCTTTACCAAGTACTTGAGCAGATGTACCTGCAGAACGAACTAATTGTCCACCTTTACCAGGTTTCAATTCGATGTTGTGTACTACTGTACCAACAGGAATGTTAGCTAAAGGAAGTGCGTTACCTACTTTAATGTCAGCTTCAGGACCTGACATAACTTCTAAACCTACTTTTAGGTTTTTAGGAGCAAGGATGTAACGTTTTTCACCATCAGCATAATGAATTAATGCGATGTTAGCTGAACGGTTTGGATCATATTCGATTGTAGCAACGCGTCCAGGTATTCCATCTTTATCGCGTTTAAAATCGATGATACGGTATTGACGCTTGTGCCCACCACCTTGGTGACGAACAGTCAATTTACCTTGGTTGTTACGACCACCTTTTCTCTTGACAGGTGCAAGTAACGATTTTTCTGGTTTGTCAGTAGTAATTTCAGCGAAATCAGAAACTGACATGCCACGACGACCATTTGAGGTTGGTTTATACTTTTTAATCGCCATCTCAATTTCCCTCCTTCTCTAGTAATCTTAAGCTTCGAAGAATTCGATTTCGTTGCTCTCTTGAGTTAGTGTTACTACCGCTTTACGACGACGGTTAGTAAGACCACTGTAGCGACCTACACGCTTGAATTTACCTTTGTAGTTCATGATGTTTACTTTTTCAACTTTTACGTCAAAGATTTTTTCGATAGCATCTTTAACCTCAGTTTTATTAGCTCTTACATCAACATCAAACGTATATTTTTTCTCAGCCATTAAGTCTGTTGAACGTTCTGTAATTACGGGGCGCTTAATAATATCACGAGGATCTTTCATTATGCAAGCACCTCCTCTACTTTTTCAACTGCGTCTTTAGTGATTACAAGCTTGTCATGGTTCATAACGTCTAATACGCTTAAACCGTTAGCTGCAACAACTGTTACACCAGGAATATTACGTGCTGAAAGTGCAACGTTTTCGTTAAGATCAGCAGTTACTACTAATGCTTTGCGTTCTACTGTTAGGTTTTTAAGAACTGCTACCATTTCTTTTGTTTTTGGAGCATCAAAAGAAAGAGCCTCAAGAACAACGATGCTGTTATCTTGAACTTTAGTTGATAATGCAGACTTAATTGCTAAACGACGAACTTTTTTAGGTAATTTGTAGCTATAGCTTCTTGGAACTGGACCAAATACTACGCCACCACCACGCCATTGTGGAGAACGGATAGATCCTTGACGAGCACGACCAGTACCTTTTTGACGCCATGGCTTACGGCCACCGCCTCTTACTTCAGAACGATTTTTAACTTTAGAAGTACCTTGACGTTGAGATGCGCGTTGCATTACGATCGCGTCGAAAAGTACTTTGTTGTTTGGTTCGATACCGAAAACGGCATCTTGAAGTTCGATTTCTCCAACGTTTTCACCGTTTTGGTTAAACAATGCTACTTTTGGCATTGGTTATTCCTCCTTTCTCGAAGAATTATTATTTAGATTTAACTGCAGATTTAACAGTAACTAGAGATTTTCTAGCTCCTGGCACGTTACCTTTTACTAATAAAAGATTGCGTTCTGCGTCAACTTTAACGATTGATAAGTTTTGCACAGTGATGCGCTCTCCACCCATGCGTCCTGGTAATAATTTACCTTTGAATACGCGGTTTGGAGCTACAGGACCCATTGAACCTGGGCGACGGTGGTAGCGAGAACCATGAGACATAGGTCCGCGAGATTGTCCGTGGCGTTTAATAGCACCTTGGAAACCTTTACCTTTTGAGATTCCTGTTACATCAATTACATCGCCTTCTGCGAAAATATCAACCTTGACTTCTTGACCAACTTCATATGCTGAAGCGTCCACACCGCGTAACTCACGGATGAAGCGCTTAGGAGCAGTATTAGCTTTAGTAGCATGTCCTTTTGCAGGTTTGTTAGATAGTTTTTCACGGATATCTTCGAAACCTAATTGGATTGCTTCGTAACCGTCTGTCTCAGCGTTTTTAACTTGAAGAACTACGTTAGCAGAAGCTTCAATTACTGTTACTGGGATCAAGTCACCATTTTCAGCAAATACTTGAGTCATACCGATCTTTCTTCCTAAGATTCCTTTGGCCATTAGTCACACCTCCTAAGTATCTTTTCATTCTTTATTTTAAATTAAAGTTTAATTTCGATATCTACACCAGATGGTAAGTCTAAACGCATTAATGAATCAACAGTTTGTGGTGTTGGATTCACGATATCAATTAAGCGTTTATGCGTGCGCATTTCGAACTGCTCACGAGAATCTTTATATTTGTGTACTGCACGTAGAATTGTATAAATTGATTTTTCAGTCGGTAATGGAATCGGACCAGATACAGCCGCACCAGAACGTTTTGCAGTTTCTACGATTTTCTCAGCAGATTGATCAAGAATTCTGTGATCATATGCTTTTAAACGAATGCGAATTTTTTCTTTTGCCATTATTTTCCCTCCTTTTTCGCCTATTTTACAATAGACATTCTCCGCGGAAATTTCCCCACACTCGCCATGGCAAAGCGGCCGGGTGTGTCGGCAACCTTCCGCATCATCGCAGTCAAAGACCAACATTTTTATTATACTAAAAATGGGTTCATATTGCAACAATAAAATTAAAAAACTTTTTATGTGTCGCACACTTTTTTCATTATATATAAAAGGAGATCATTTTGCAAGTGTAATAGTAAAAACTATCTTTACCTTTTATCGCCAAATGAAAAAGGAGTAGGTTACCCTACTCCTTTTACTGAAACGAGAAATTACTCGCTGATTTTAGCTACAACGCCAGCGCCTACTGTACGTCCACCTTCACGGATTGAGAATTTAGTACCTTCTTCAATCGCGATTGGAGCGATAAGTTCAACAGTCATTTCGATGTTGTCGCCAGGCATTACCATTTCTACGCCTTCAGGTAAGTTACAAATACCAGTTACATCAGTTGTACGGAAGTAGAACTGTGGACGGTAGTTTGTGAAGAATGGAGTGTGACGTCCACCTTCGTCTTTAGAAAGAACGTATACTTCAGCAGTAAATTTAGTATGTGGAGTGATTGAGCCTGGTTTAGCTAATACTTGTCCACGTTGGATTTCTTCACGTGCTACACCACGAAGTAAAGCACCGATGTTGTCGCCAGCTTCAGCATAATCAAGAAGCTTACGGAACATTTCTACACCTGTTACAGTAGTAGATTTTGGCTCTTCAGTTAAACCGATGATGTCGATAACGTCACCAACTTTAACTTGTCCACGCTCTACACGACCTGTAGCAACTGTACCACGACCAGTGATTGAGAATACGTCCTCAACTGGCATCATGAATGGTTTTTCAGTGTCACGTTCTGGAGTTGGGATGTACTCATCAACAGCGTCCATAAGCTCGATGATTTTAGCTTCCCAATCAGCGTCGCCTTCAAGAGCTTTAAGAGCAGAACCTTTGATTACTGGTACATCGTCACCAGGGAAGTCGTATTCAGAAAGAAGGTCACGTACTTCCATTTCTACTAATTCAAGTAGCTCTTCGTCGTCTACCATGTCACATTTGTTTAAGAATACAACTAGGTAAGGTACACCTACTTGACGAGAAAGAAGGATGTGCTCACGAGTTTGTGGCATTGGACCATCAGCAGCAGATACTACTAAGATACCGCCATCCATTTGAGCAGCACCAGTGATCATGTTTTTAACGTAGTCAGCATGTCCTGGGCAGTCAACGTGTGCATAGTGACGAGTGTCAGTTTCATACTCAACGTGTGCAGTTGAGATTGTGATTCCACGCTCGCGCTCTTCTGGAGCAGCGTCGATCATGTCGTAAGCCATTGCTGCACCTTTACCACTTTTCTTAGCAAGAACAGTAGTGATAGCAGCTGTTAAAGTTGTTTTACCATGGTCAACGTGACCAATTGTACCGATATTGGCATGTGTTTTTGAACGGTCGAATTTTTCCTTAGCCATTCGAAAATCCTCCTTAAAATTCATGTAGTTTATGTTTTATGAGGCCGTGAAAGGGAATGAGCTCCACTTTCACAGCGTACATAAGTAGTTATACTTTAATAAAGAGTGAAAATCAATTATTCACCTTTATTTTTTTTAATAATTTCTTCTGAAATTGATTTAGGAACTTCTTCGTAGTGATCGAAGTGCATAGAATATGTTCCGCGACCTTGAGTGTTTGAACGTAATGCAGTTGCATAACCAAACATTTCAGAAAGTGGAACGAATGCACGTACAACTTGAGCGTTACCGCGTGCTTCCATACCTTCTACACGTCCACGACGAGACGTAATGTCACCCATGATATCTCCTAAGTATTCGTCAGGGATAACAACTTCTACCTTCATCATTGGTTCAAGGATAGCTGGGTTACATTTTGATACTGCGTTTTTAAGAGCCATAGAAGCGGCAATTTTAAACGCCATCTCACTTGAGTCAACGTCATGGTAAGATCCATCAACTAAAGCAGCTTTGATATCGATTAATGGATAACCAGCAAGAACACCGTTTTGTAATGCATCTTCAAGACCAGCTTGAACTGCAGGGATGTATTCACGTGGAACTACACCACCAACGATTTTGTTCTCAAATTCAAAGCCTTTTCCTTCTTCGTTAGGTTCGAACTCAATCCAAACGTGACCGAATTGTCCACGACCACCAGATTGACGAGCGAACTTACCTTCAACTTTCGCACCAGCGCGGAAAGTTTCACGGTAAGCTACTTGAGGAGCACCAACGTTTGCTTCTACTTTGAATTCGCGACGCATACGGTCAACGATGATATCAAGGTGAAGCTCACCCATACCAGAGATGATGATTTGACCAGTCTCTGTATTAGTTTCCGCACGGAAAGTTGGATCTTCTTCTTGTAACTTTTGAAGAGCTGTAGTCATTTTATCTTGGTCAGCTTTTGATTTTGGCTCAACAGATAAAGAGATAACTGGCTCTGGGAATTCCATAGACTCAAGAATTACAAGACTCTTTTCGTCACATAGAGTATCACCAGTAGAAGTATCTTTTAATCCTACAGCTGCCGCGATATCTCCAGCGTATACTTCAGAAATCTCTTCACGAGAGTTAGCATGCATTTGTAGGATACGACCTACACGCTCACGCTTACCTTTTGTAGAGTTTTTGATGTATGAACCAGAGCTTAGTACACCAGAGTACACACGGAAGAACGTTAACTTACCAACATAAGGGTCCGTCATAACTTTGAACGCTAATGCTGAGAAAGGAGCGTTGTCGCTAGACTCACGCATAACTTCTTCTTCTGTGTCAGGTACGATACCTTGGATTGCTGGTACATCAACTGGAGATGGTAGGTAATCAATTACTGCATCTAGCATTAATTGTACACCTTTGTTTTTGAATGCTGAACCACAGATAACTGGGTAGAATTCAACGTCACAAGTACCTTTACGGATACCAGCTTTTAGTTCTTCAACTGTAAGCTCGCCTTCGTCTAAGTACTTCATCATTAATTCTTCGTCAAGTTCTGCAACAGCTTCTACTAAGCTTGCACGGTATTCTTCAGCTTGCTCTTTATATTCCTCAGGAATTTCACGAGCTTCTGAACGAGTACCTAAGTCATCTTCGTAGAAGTATGCTTTCATTTCCACTAGGTCAATGATTGCTTCGAACTCATCTTCAGCACCGATTGGCAACTGAATTGGGTGAGCATTTGCACCTAAACGATCGTGGATCGTTTTTACAGAGTACAAGAAGTCAGCACCAATTTTGTCCATTTTGTTAACGAATACGACACGGGGAACACCGTACGTAGTCGCTTGACGCCATACTGTTTCTGTTTGAGGCTCAACACCAGATTGAGCATCAAGAACTGCCACAGCGCCATCAAGTACACGTAATGAACGCTCAACTTCAACAGTGAAGTCTACGTGTCCAGGAGTATCGATGATGTTAACGCGGTGACCTTTCCAAGAAGCAGTTGTCGCAGCAGACGTGATAGTGATACCACGTTCTTGCTCTTGCTCCATCCAGTCCATTTGTGAAGCTCCTTCATGAGTTTCACCAATTTTATGGATACGGCCAGTATAATAAAGAACACGCTCAGTTGTTGTTGTTTTACCAGCATCAATGTGAGCCATGATCCCAATATTACGAGTGTTTTCTAAGGAGAACTCTCTTGCCATCTTAGGTATTTCTCCTTCCATATTGTAATTTGTTTTTTAATAAGTTTCGTTAAAAGATTACCAACGGTAATGAGCAAACGCTTTGTTAGCTTCTGCCATTTTGTGAGTATCTTCACGTTTCTTAACTGCAGCACCAGTGTTGTTAGCTGCATCAAGGATTTCGTTAGCTAAACGCTCTTCCATCGTTTTTTCTCCACGAAGACGAGCATAGTTTACTAACCAACGAAGACCTAAAGTAGTACGACGCTCTGGGCGTACTTCTACAGGAACTTGGTAGTTAGAACCCCCTACACGGCGTGCTCTAACTTCTAGTACAGGCATGATGTTTTTAAGAGCTTGGTCGAATACTTCCATAGCTTCTTTACCACTGCGCTCTTGTACTAAATCGAATGCTCTATAAAGAATAGCTTGTGACTTACCGCGCTTTCCATCAAGCATCATTTTGTTGATTAAGCGAGATACAAGCTTAGAATTGTAAATCGGATCTGGTAATACGTCTCTTTTTGCAACAGGTCCCTTACGTGGCATTCTACTTCCTCCTTTCACTTTTAAAAGTTTATCTATTAATTGTTAAGCTATTATTTTTTAGCTGCTTTTGGTCGCTTAGTACCATATTTAGAACGACCTTGCATACGGCCATCCACACCAGCAGTATCAAGTGCACCACGTACGATATGGTAACGTACCCCTGGTAAATCTTTTACACGTCCACCGCGGATAAGTACCACGCTGTGTTCTTGTAAGTTGTGACCAATACCTGGGATATAAGCTGTTACCTCGATACCGTTTGTTAAACGTACACGAGCATATTTACGAAGAGCCGAGTTCGGTTTCTTCGGTGTCATAGTACCCACACGTGTACATACACCACGTTTTTGTGGAGAAGATTGGTTAGTTTGAGCTTTTTTGAAGCTGTTGTAACCTCTGTTTAAAGCAGGTGAGTCAGATTTTTTACCTTTACTCACACGACCATTACGGATTAATTGGTTAATAGTAGGCATTTAAATTTTCCTCCTTTCGCCTTTTGTAAGACCACACATCCAGGTGGTTCATTTTTTAGCAAAAAACAAAGTCTTTGAAACTAAAAGTTCAAAAACGTGTTAACTAATAATTGCAACAGTTGCAGCGTTAACTTCTATCCTACAAGCTTGACCAAGCTTTCGCATAGAAGGGACATACGTATACGGAACGTTTTCTTGCTGTGCCGTTTTTGCCACAATGGATGTGACATAAAAATCAGCGTCTTCAGCAATGATGACTTCCTTTACTGTACCTTTTTTTAATGCTTTCACCGTCTGCTTTGTTCCTACAATAATATGATCAGCCTGTAATACTTTTTCATAAGACATTATCATATCCTCCAAAGTAACAGGTAGTTTATAGGAGCACCTTTGATATAGTATCATTCCCTAGAATGGATGTCAACTAACGTTTTGTAGTTTTTTAAAAAAACATCCATTCTAGAGTAATGATTTTATAATTAGTCGATTGTTACCGTTTCTTCAGCTTGGTTTTTGATCGGTTCAGCATTACGATATCTCGTCATACCTGTACCAGCCGGAACTAGCTTACCAATGATAACATTCTCTTTAAGCCCAAGCAACTCATCACGTTTTCCTTTGATTGCAGCATCCGTAAGAACACGAGTTGTTTCTTGGAATGATGCAGCAGATAAGAAGGAATCAGTTTCAAGAGATGCTTTTGTAATACCAAGTAATACAGGACGGCCTGTCGCTGGACGATTGCCTTCAAGTAATACTTTTTCATTTGCATCAGTGAATTGGTGAATATCAAGTAATGAACCTGGTAATACATCTGTATCTCCTGAATCCATTACGCGCACTTTACGAAGCATTTGGCGAACCATTACCTCTACGTGTTTATCTCCAATTTCTACCCCTTGCATACGGTATACTTTTTGCACCTCACGAAGCAAGTACTCTTGTACAGCTGTGATGTCTTTTACTTTTAGTAATTCTTTAGGGTCAATTGAACCTTCTGTTAATTCTTGACCACGTGCAATGCGCTGTCCTTCAATAACTTTCAGACGTGCACTGTACGGAGCTGTGTAAGAACGAGTTTCAATCTCTCCTTGAACAGTAATTTCATGTTGACGATCGCGTCCTTCAGAAATGCCGGCAATTGTACCTTCAATTTCAGAAATAACAGCTTGACCTTTAGGGTTACGCGCTTCGAAGATCTCTTGGATACGCGGTAAACCTTGAGTGATATCGTCTCCAGCAACCCCACCTGTATGGAATGTACGCATCGTTAACTGTGTACCTGGCTCACCGATAGATTGAGCAGCGATGATACCAACTGCTTCACCCACTTCAACTTCTGAACCAGTTGCAAGGTTACGACCGTAACATTTTTTACATACACCGTGGCGAGTGTTACAAGTGAATGCAGAACGAATCCATACTTCTTCAACACCAGCATCCACAATTGTTTCAGCTAGGTCTTCTGTAATTAGTTCGTTTTCTTTCACTAACACTTCGTTTGTTCCTGGGTGAAGTACTGTTTTTCTTGCATAACGTCCAATTAGACGCTCATCAAGTTTCTCAATTTCTTCTGTTCCTTCTTTGATTGCAACAGCCAGAATACCGCGATCTGTACCACAGTCGTCATCACGTACGATAACGTCTTGTGCCACATCAACCAGACGACGAGTAAGGTAACCAGAGTCAGCTGTTTTAAGAGCCGTATCGGCAAGACCTTTACGTGCACCATGGGTAGAGATAAAGTACTCTAATACTGTTAAACCTTCACGGAAACTAGATTTGATTGGTAACTCAATGATACGACCAGACGGGTTGGCCATTAGTCCACGCATACCTGCAAGCTGAGTGAAGTTAGATGCGTTACCACGGGCACCAGAGTCACTCATCATGAAGATTGGGTTTCGTTTGTCTAATGACGCCATTAATTTACCTTGGATAACGTCTTTCGCGCTACTCCATACAGAGATAACACGGTCATAACGCTCATCTTCAGTAATTAAACCGCGACGGAATTGTTTTAGTACGTTATCTACTTTAGCTTGCGCTTCTGTTAAGATAACTTCTTTTTCTCGTAAAACAACGATATCAGCTACACCAACTGTAATACCGGCTTTAGTAGAATATTTGAAACCTAGGTCTTTCATGCGGTCAAGCATTTTAGATGTCTCAGTAATTTTGAAACGTTTAAATACTTCAGCGATGATATTACCTAAGATTTTTTTCTTGAACGGTGCGATAGCCGGTTGATTCTTGATGAATTCCTTCACATCTGCACCTTTTTCAACAAAATACTTCTCAGGAGTTTTCACTTCTAAGTTTTCTCTTGTTGGTTCGTTAATGTACGGGAACGATTTTGGTAAAATTTCGTTGAAAACTAATTTACCAACCGTTGTAACAAGCAATTGTTGATTTTGTGCTTCTGTAAACGTTTCGTTGTTTAAAGAACCTGCATACACAGCTACACGTGTATGAAGATGCACATAACCGTTTTGATACGCTAATAGTGCTTCATTCGTATCTTTGAACACCATACCTTCCCCAACTGCATCTTCACGCTCAAGCGTTAAGTAGTAGTTACCTAATACCATATCCTGTGAGGGTGTAACAACTGGTTTACCATCTTTAGGGTTCAAGATATTTTGAGCAGCAAGCATTAAGATACGTGCTTCTGCTTGTGCTTCTGCAGATAATGGAACGTGAACCGCCATTTGGTCACCGTCAAAGTCAGCGTTATATGCTGTACATACAAGCGGGTGAAGACGGATAGCGCGACCTTCTACAAGCGTAGGTTCAAATGCTTGAATACCTAGTCTGTGTAGCGTTGGTGCACGGTTTAAAAGAACTGGATGCTCTTTAATAACCGATTCTAATACGTCCCATACTTCAGGTTGCACGCGTTCAATTTTACGTTTTGCACTCTTGATGTTATGAGCTAAACCGCGTTCAACAAGCTCTTTCATTACGAAAGGTTTGAAAAGCTCTAACGCCATTTCTTTTGGAAGACCACATTGATACATCTTTAAGTTCGGACCTACAACGATTACCGAACGGCCAGAGTAGTCAACACGTTTACCTAATAAGTTTTGACGGAAGCGACCTTGCTTACCTTTTAACATGTGAGAAAGAGATTTTAATGGACGGTTACCTGGTCCTGTTACCGGACGGCCACGACGACCATTATCGATTAATGCATCTACAGCTTCTTGAAGCATACGCTTTTCGTTTTGAACGATAATGCTAGGAGCTCCAAGATCTAATAAACGCTTTAAGCGGTTGTTACGGTTAATTACACGGCGATATAAATCATTTAAATCAGACGTAGCAAAACGTCCACCATCTAATTGAACCATTGGACGAAGTTCTGGCGGAATAACCGGTAGAACGTCTAAAATCATCCAAGAAGGTTCGTTACCAGAATGACGGAAAGCCTCTAGTACTTCTAAACGTTTAATAGCACGTGTACGACGTTGACCTTGAGCAGTTTTCAATTCTTCTTTCAAAGAATCTACTTCTTTATCAAGATCAATGTCATGCAATAATTTCTTAACAGCTTCAGCACCCATTGCTGCATGGAAAGTTTGTCCGTACTTCTCACGATACGCACGGTATTCTTTCTCTGATAAAAGCTGTTTCTTTTCAAGTGGTGTATCACCAGCATCTGTTACCACATAAGAAGCAAAATAAATGATTTCCTCTAGCGCACGAGGGGACATGTCTAAGACAAGTCCCATGCGGCTAGGAATACCTTTGAAGTACCAAATATGTGAAACAGGTGCAGCTAGTTCGATGTGACCCATGCGTTCACGACGAACTTTTGCGCGCGTAACTTCTACGCCACAACGATCACATACAACACCTTTATAACGAACGCGCTTATATTTTCCGCAGTGACATTCCCAGTCCTTTTGTGGACCAAAAATACGCTCACAGAATAAGCCATCTTTTTCAGGTTTTAACGTACGATAGTTGATCGTTTCAGGTTTTTTTACCTCACCGTACGACCAAGAACGAATTTTATCTGGCGAAGCTAGACCGATTTTCATATACTCAAAGTTATTTACATCTAGCAAGGAGCCTACCTCCCTTTTAATCTACAGGTTTTTTCCCTTAACGTTTATATGAAAGTAATTCCTTACTCTTTTGTGACAGGATCTTTTTGTCCTTCAGAAAGGCTTTCTTCGTTATCTGCAATAATTGATTCTGTTGGTTGCTCATGGTCCTCTTCTGAATCCATGATATCAATTTCTTGCTCGTCAGCAGAAAGCATCTTCACATCCATACCTAAACTTTGTAGTTCTTTAATTAATACTTTGAATGATTCAGGTATGCCAGGTTCTGGAATGTTTTCACCTTTAACAATTGCTTCGTATGTTTTCACACGACCTACTACATCATCTGATTTCACTGTTAAGATCTCTTGTAATGTGTAAGCAGCACCATATGCTTCAAGTGCCCATACCTCCATCTCACCAAAACGCTGTCCACCGAACTGCGCTTTACCACCAAGTGGTTGTTGTGTAACAAGTGAGTATGGTCCAGTAGAACGAGCGTGAAGTTTATCGTCTACCATGTGAGCAAGTTTGATCATGTACATGATCCCTACTGATACACGGTTATCGAATGGTTCACCTGTTCGACCATCATATAGAACTGTTTTAGCATCACGAGACATGCCAGCTTCTTCGATTGTTGCCCAAACATCTTCCTCACGCGCACCATCAAATACTGGAGATGCAACGTGAATGCCAAGCTTACGAGCAGCCATACCTAAATGAAGCTCTAGCACCTGACCGATGTTCATACGAGATGGTACCCCTAGTGGGTTTAACATGATGTCAATTGGCGTACCATCTGGTAGGTAAGGCATATCTTCTTCAGGTAAAATACGTGAAATTACACCTTTGTTACCGTGACGACCGGCCATTTTGTCACCTTCAGAAATTTTACGCTTCTGAACAATGTATACACGGACTAATTGGTTTACACCTGGTGGTAATTCGTCGCCATCTTCACGGTTGAAGACTTTAACATCAAGAATAATTCCACCGCCGCCGTGTGGTACACGAAGAGAAGTATCACGAACTTCACGCGCTTTCTCACCGAAAATAGCGTGTAGAAGACGTTCTTCAGCTGTTAGTTCTGTTACGCCTTTTGGCGTTACTTTACCAACTAAAAGATCTCCATCTTTTACTTCTGCACCAATGCGGATGATTCCACGCTCATCTAAGTTGCGAAGCGCATCTTCACCTACGTTTGGAATGTCACGCGTAATTTCTTCAGGTCCAAGTTTCGTATCACGAGACTCAGATTCATATTCTTCAATATGAACAGACGTATATACATCGTCTTTCACAAGGCGTTCACTCATGATGATGGCATCCTCATAGTTGTAACCATCCCATGTCATGAAACCAACCATTACGTTTCGTCCTAAAGCAAGCTCACCTTTTTCCATTGAAGGACCGTCGGCTAAGATCTCACCTTTTACTACTTCGTCGCCAACTGAAACAATTGGACGCTGGTTGTAACAAGTACCTTGGTTAGAACGAACGAATTTTAATAATTTGTATTGATCTAAGTTACCTTTAACTTTTTGTCCGTCTACTTCTTCATAGCGGCGAACAAAAATTTGTTTTGCTTCTACGCGCTCTACAACACCAGGGTATTTACAAATCACGGCTGCACCAGAGTCTTTACCAGATACGTATTCCATACCTGTACCTACGATTGGTGCTTCAGGATTTAATAAAGGTACTGCTTGACGTTGCATGTTCGCACCCATTAATGCACGGTTAGAGTCATCGTTCTCTAAGAATGGGATACATGCTGTAGCGGCAGATACAACTTGTTTTGGTGATACATCCATATAGTCTAAACGATCGCGGCGGATAACCGTGTTTTCTCCACGGAAACGTGCAACGACATTTTCATCTAAGAATGAACCATCATCACCTAGACGAGCGTTTGCTTGGGCTACAACATAGTTATCTTCTTCATCAGCTGTTAAGTAGTCAATTCGCTCTGTCACTTTACCTGTTTCAGGATCGATACGACGGTAAGGTGTTTCGATGAAACCGAATTTATTTACTTTTGCATAAGAAGATAGTGAGTTAATTAACCCGATATTCGGACCCTCTGGCGTTTCAATTGGACACATACGACCATAGTGAGAGTAGTGAACGTCACGCACTTCGAAACCAGCGCGCTCACGCGTTAAACCACCAGGTCCTAAAGCTGAAAGACGACGTTTGTGCGTCAATTCACCTAATGGATTCGTTTGATCCATGAACTGTGATAATTGAGAACTTCCAAAGAACTCTTTAATCGCCGCAATAACTGGACGAATATTAATTAATTGTTGAGGTGTGATTGTATTCGTGTCTTGAATTGACATTCTTTCACGAACAACACGTTCCATACGAGATAAACCGATACGGAATTGGTTTTGTAACAATTCACCTACAGAACGCAGACGACGGTTGCCTAAGTGGTCAATATCATCTGTGTCTCCTACTTGATGAAGCAAGTTAAAGAAGTAACTGATTGATGCTAAAATATCAGCAGGTGTGATATTTTTAACTTCTTCTGTTACATATGCGTTGCCTGATACAGTGATGATTTTTTCACCTTCTGGATCATTTGGCGCATAGATCTTAATAGATTGTAATGTAACATCGTCTTCTACTACTCCACCAACCGGACTATAAGTTTTGAAGTTTACTCCACCTTCAAGCATCGGAATCAAGCGATCTAGCAGACGGCGGTCAATCATTGCGCCTTTTTCTGCAATAATTTCACCTGTTTCAGGATCAACTAATGTTTCAGCTAGTTTTTGATTAAATAAGCGATGTTTGATATGAAGCTTTTTATTAATTTTATAGCGACCTACGTTCGCTAAGTCATATCGTTTTGGATCAAAGAAGCGAGATACTAATAGAGATTTCGCATTCTCAACTGTCGGTGGTTCACCAGGACGTAAACGCTCGTAGATTTCTAATAGCGCTTTTTCCGTTGTTTCCGTATTATCTTTTTCAAGCGTATTACGGATGTATTCATTATCACCGATTAAATCGATAATCTCTTGGTCAGAACCGAAACCTAGCGCGCGTAACAGCACTGTTACTGGCAGTTTACGAGTACGATCAATACGCACGTATACTACATCTTTTGCATCAGTTTCATATTCTAGCCATGCACCACGGTTAGGGATAACAGTTGCTGTATATCCTTTTTTACCGTTTTTATCAAGCTTTCCACTATAGTAAACACTTGGTGAACGAACCAACTGTGATACGATAACACGCTCAGCACCATTAATTACAAAGGTACCTGTTTCGGTCATCAATGGGAAGTCTCCCATGAACACATCTTGGTCTTTTACTTCACCTGTTTCTTTATTAATTAACCGCACCTTAACACGAAGAGGTGCTGCATAAGTTACATCACGTTCTTTAGACTCTCCTACTGAATACTTTGGCTCACCTAAGCTGTAATCAATAAATTCTAGTGATAAGTTACCTGTAAAATCATCAATTGGAGAAATATCTTGGAACATTTCTCGTAAACCTTCATCTAAAAACCATTGGTATGAAGCCGTTTGAATCTCGATTAAGTTCGGTAACTCTAAAACTTCACTAATACGAGCATAACTTCTGCGTTGGCGGTGGCGTCCATACTGAACTAGTTGACCTGTCAACTGATTCACCCCTCAAATCAAGCGTTATTATTCAAAATATATAATAAACCATATGTTTATTATTGAACAAAAGAAAAATGGTCTCTTTAAATAGAAAACCACAATTTCATAAAAACGTACTATTGATTTTATTAGTTTTTCCCATATAATTCAAAATTATACCTTTTATTTTATGTATAACCCGAGCTTATATGGAATATTTATATATTGGCATTTTATAATGCTAACATACTAAAAAATATTAGTCAACATTTTTTAGCACATATGATATAATACCCTTTTTTCTTTTCTACTACTTCTACTTCATTAAATAGAGATTCTAATTTCGCAAGAGCAGATGGTGCTCCTTGCTTTTTCTGAATCACAATCCAAAGTTCTCCTTGGTCAGCAAGGTGATCTAATGACTTTTCTAGAATTTCATGAACGACTTTTTTACCCGCACGGATCGGCGGATTACTAAGAATAGCTGCAAAATTCGTTTCCTTCACATTTTCATAGCAAGAGCTTTGATAGATTGAAACATTTGATACTGAATTAACTTCAGCATTTTTTTGAGCTAGTGCTAATGCACGTTCATTGACATCGACCATATGAACGTTTCTTTGGCTATCCTCTTTTGCAAGTGCCAACCCAATTGGGCCATATCCGCACCCAACGTCTAGAAGCGGGCCGGGACTCTCGGGCATTTGAAACGTTTCAATTAACAAGCGTGATCCAAAATCGATCTCTTTTTTTGAAAAAACACCGCGGTCACTCGTAAATGAAAAAGAGGTTCCTCTCAATTCAAATGAAAAGCGCTCTTCATTACTTGCAGACGATGGTGTATTAGAAAAATAATGTTCTGTCAAAATAGAACCTCCTAATCAATATGTTCTTCTTTACTATAAATGAAAAGGATGACAGAAGCAAAAAAGCTCGCTTGTACAAGCGAGCTTTTTTATATCAGTTGTTAAGCAATAATTACTTAACTTCTACAGAAGCGCCAACTTCTTCAAGTTTAGCTTTTGCTTCTTCAGCTTCTTCTTTAGAAATACCTTCTTTAAGAGCTTTTGGAGCGTTATCAACGATTTCTTTAGCTTCTTTTAAGCCAAGACCAGTGATTTCACGTACTACTTTGATAACTTTAATTTTTTGGCCGCCAGCACTTTCAAGTACTAGGTCAAATTCAGTTTTCTCAGCAGCAGCTTCACCAGCAGCACCGCCAGCTACAGCTACAGGAGCAGCAGCAGTTACGCCAAATTCTTCTTCGATTGCTTTTACTAAATCGTTAAGTTCTAAAACAGTCATATTTTTAACTGCTTCAATGATTTGTTCTTGAGTCATTGTTAATTTCCTCCTTGTGATTGTGTTATATATAACAGACTAGATTATGCACCTTGTTCTTCTTTTTGATCTGCCACAGCTTTTGTAGCAAGAGCAAGGTTGCGAATTGGAGCTTGAAGCACGCTAAGCAACATAGAAAGTAAGCCTTCGCGAGATGGTAGTTCTGCAAGTGCTTTAATTTCTTCAACAGATGCAACATTACCTTCAATTACACCAGCTTTGATTTCTAACGCTTCGTGTTCTTTAGCGAAGTTGTTTAGAATTTTAGCTGGAGCAACAACATCTTCTCCACCAAATGCGATCGCATTTGGACCTACTAACGCATCATTAAGATCTGTTAGTTCAAGTTTTTCTACAGCACGGCGAGTTAAAGTGTTTTTGTAAACTTTGAACTCAATGCCTGCTTCACGTAATTGCTTACGAAGTTCAGTAACTTCAGCAACATTCAAACCACGGTAGTCAACGACAACCATTGAGTTACTCGCTTGAAGTTTCTCAGCAATTTCGTCTACGACTTGTTTCTTTTGTTCAATTACGTTGCTCATCTTTACACCTCCTGTAGATTTCCTTCCGTACACTCAGACAAGGTGCAATAAAAAACCTCCATGACAATAAAGACATGGAGGTGTAGTAAGCGAACCATAACGTTTCACTAATTTATCTCACACACCTCGGTAGGAAATTAAGCTTTGCAGCACCTACTGTCTACGGTACAAATGTTATTCTTTTTAACAACATTATCTATTATAATCAGGGACTTTCAAAAAGTCAACACCGATTTATTTCCAAATTTATTAAGCAGAGAATGAAGCAGTATCAACTTTGATACCAGGGCCCATTGTTGAAGTAACAGCTACGTTCTTCATGTATGTGCCTTTTGCTGCTGCCGGCTTAGCTTTTACCATAGTTTCGAAGATTGTAGTGAAGTTTTCAACTAACTTGCTCTCTTCGAAAGATACTTTACCGATTGGTACGTGGATGTTACCAGCTTTATCAACGCGGTATTCTACTTTACCAGCTTTGATTTCGTTAACTGCTTTTTGAACATCAAATGTTACTGTACCAGTTTTAGGGTTTGGCATTAAACCTTTAGGTCCTAATACACGACCAAGTTTACCAACTTCACCCATCATGTCTGGAGTAGCTACGATTACATCGAACTCGAACCAACCTTGTTGGATTTTGTTGATGTAGTCAGCATCGCCAACGTAGTCAGCGCCTGCAGCTTCAGCTTCTTTAGCTTTTTCGCCTTTAGCGAATACTAATACACGTTGAGTTTTACCTGTACCGTTTGGTAGTACTACTGCACCACGAATTTGTTGGTCAGCTTTCTTAGGGTCAACTCCTAAACGGAATGCTACTTCTACAGTTGCATCAAATTTAGTTGTGTTTGTTTTCTTTACTAATTCAATCGCTTCTTGTACTGAATAAGTTTGTGTACGATCTACAAGCTTAGCAGCTTCAACGTACTTTTTACCTTTTTTAGCCATTTTTGTTTCCTCCTTATGTGGTTTTAACGGAATAACCTCCCACTAATAAAGGTTGCGAGCATAGGAAAACTTCCATTTCTCGCAACCTTCTAACACCCAATCAAATGGAATTAGTCTTCAACTACGATTCCCATACTGCGCGCTGTACCTTCTACCATGCGCATTGCAGATTCAACGCTAGCAGCGTTTAAGTCAGGCATTTTAGTTTCAGCAATCTCACGCACTTTGTCACGCTTGACTGTTGCAACTTTATTACGGTTTGGTTCACCAGAACCAGACTCAATACCAGCCGCTTTCTTAAGTAGTACAGCAGCAGGTGGAGTTTTCGTAATAAATGTAAATGAACGGTCTTCAAATACCGTGATTTCAACAGGAATGATAAGACCAGCTTGATCAGCTGTGCGAGCGTTAAACTCCTTACAGAAACCCATGATGTTAACACCGGCTTGACCTAATGCAGGACCAACTGGTGGCGCTGGATTTGCTTTACCTGCAGGAATTTGTAACTTAACAAGTTTAATTACTTTTTTAGCCACGAGACACACCTCCTTAAGTCCGTGATGTGGTAATAGGGCGATGCCCTCCCACTCAATGTTCTTTATATATAAAATAAAGAAATAGTTGTTTTAGTCTCTAGTTTTGAGACATACTGACTTATGAAATATTAACATTAAACTTCATGAATTGCAAGGTCTTACAGATTATATTTTTTCAATTTGTGTAAAGTCTAGCTCTACTGGCGTTTGTCTTCCGAACATATCAACATGAACTTTAACTTTACGTTTATCTGTATCGATTTCTTCAATGGTACCTTCGAAGTTTGCAAACGGACCTTCTTGAACCAATACTGTTTCTTTTAGTTCAAAGTCAAAGTCAGCATGCTGCTCGTCCATGCCCATTTGTTTTAAGATCATTTCTACTTCTTCTGGTAGAAGAGCAGTTGGCTTTGAGCCTGAACCTGCTGAACCTACAAAGCCCGTAACACCAGGTGTATTACGAACTACATACCATGAATCATCCGTCATGATGATTTCAACTAACACGTAGCCTGGAAATACTTTTTTCTTTGTGATTTTTTCTTTATTGTTCTTAATTTCTCTTTCTTCTTCTTCAGGAACAACAACGCGGAAAATTTTATCTTGCATACCCATTGTTTCTACGCGCTTTTCTAAGTTTGTTTTTACTTTATTTTCATATCCAGAATAAGTATGAACTACATACCAATTTTTCTCCATTTCTGAGGACTATACGTCCTTCCCTCCCAGCTCACTATAAAATAAGATGTCCTAATCTATTGCACAGACAACGCACTAGGAAAATAGTTGACTCCTAGCACAATCATTCTTAAAGCAAATTAAAAAACCCGTCTCCGGGCTTTTCTGAAAAAAACATAATTTAGCTTTATTATACCATGATTTAAGTCAATTTATTCAAGGGATTAAACGAATAAGTGACGAAATTCCGTAATCAACTACTACAAAAAAGAGTGTCATAAATACAACTGTAGAAATAACAGTAATTGTATAACGGGTTAGCTCATTTTTTTTAGGCCAACTTACCTTCTTCATCTCACGCCCAACATCACGCAAGAAATTTCCTACACGGTTCATGTTTGTAACCTCCAATAAAGTAAAAGGGGTATTAGTCTGTGCAGATTATTGATCTACTTTGTTTCACGATGAATCGTATGTGCGTTACACGTTTTGCAAAACTTCTTCATTTCTAAACGCTCTTCGTTTTGCTGTGTGTTTTTCATAGTCGTATAGTTACGACTAGCGCATTGCACACACGCAAGTACAACTTTTTTACGCATAATGTCAACCACCTATAAAGTGATAATGTCTATAAAAAAGTATCACAGACTTTCTTAGCATGTCAATATGAGGATAGAAGGCTACATTGTGATTTCACGAATCTCGAGGTAGCGCTCTAATTTCCTCTTCACACGCTGAAGTGCATTATCGATGGATTTGACGTGGCGGTTTAACTCTTCTGAAATCTCTTGATAAGATTGACCATCTAAATAAAGAACGAGAACTTTTCGCTCAAGATCACTTAACAGTTCAGCCATCTTTAATTCAATATCATCAAACTTCTCTCGATTAATGAGCAACTCTTCCGGATTTGCTACTTTTGTCCCCGAAATAACATCCATTAAGGTTCGGTCGGACTCTTCATCATATATTGGCTTGTCCAATGATACATAAGAGTTTAATGGAATATGTTTTTGCCTTGTTGCGGTTTTAATAGCGGTAATAATTTGCCTGGTAATGCAAAGTTCAGCAAAAGCTTTAAACGAAGCTAGCTTATCTTCTCTAAAATCTCTAATTGCCTTATATAACCCTATCATACCTTCTTGCACAATATCTTCACGGTCTGCCCCAATTAAAAAATATGACCGCGCCTTTGCTCGCACAAAATTTTTGTATTTATGAATCAAATACTCTAATGCGTCAATATCGCCTTTATGCACAAGATCGACAACTGTTTCATCCTCTTGTTGTTCGAAATGAGCATGCAGTTTTCTCCCATAATTATCGCCCATATCGATCCCCCCGACCGCACAGTAGATAGAAATATTATACAGTAGCTAATTCCGTACCGTCAATAACCTCACCGCTGTCCCCGACGCCATTTTTCGAAAATTTCGGCTACTTGATTGGAAAGTTGAATGCGTGCCGCTGGCTTTTGATTTTGAATAGACTTCACATCAAGATTAATATGTTTCTCAATTTGCTCAATTTCGTTGTACAATTCTCGAGCAGAAATTCTAAGCGCACCTTGTCCAAAAATTGCCCACTGTTCCGTAAAATCAGATGTGGCAACATGAATCTGTGTCTTCACATTGTTTAGCACTTGAGCCAGCTTTTCAATGTACTCATCCGCTGTTTCATTTTCTCTTGTAAATACAACGTCAACCTTATGATTTTTTGCCTTCTTTTCAATTCCTTCGACCATATGAGCATCGAAGACAATAATGACACGATAGCCCATATATGCTTGATACTCTGCCATCTTTTCGATTAACAGGTCTCGAGCACTGGCTAAATCATTATCTCTAAGCTTTCTTAGGTCGGGCCACGCACCTATCATGTTATAACCATCCACTAGTAGAATATCCATTCTTATTCACCTAGAGGATGGCGTTTTCGGTAAACCTCATACATGAGAAGACTAGCTGCTACAGATGCATTTAACGATGTAACATGCCCAACCATTGGAAGCTGTACAAGAAAGTCGCATTTTTCACGAATCAAACGACTCATTCCTTTTCCTTCGCTTCCAATCACTAACGTAAGCGGCATGCCTCCATCTAAGTTGCGGTAATCGTCGCTTTCTTTCGCATCTGTTCCAACAATCCATACGCCTCGATCTTTTAATTCATCAATCGTCCTTGATAGGTTTGTTACCCTTGCTACAGGAATATGTTCAATCGCTCCTGTAGACGCCTTTGCTACAGTGGCTGTTAATCCAACTGCACGGCGCTTTGGAATAATGATACCGTGTGCGCCAACGGCATCGGCTGTTCGCATAATAGAACCTAAATTATGGGGATCTTCAAGCTCATCTAACAGAAGAAAAAACGGACTTTCATTACGTTTTTCTGCTAAGTTAAATAAATCATCCAACTCTGCATACTGATAAGCAGCAACTTGTGCAGCCACTCCTTGATGAATACCATCTACCATTTGCTCAATTTTCTTTTTCGGTACAAACTGCACCAATACACCATTACGTTTTGCTAACTGCGTGATTTGCCCCATAGAACCGCCTTGCGATCCTTCGGCAATCCATAGTTTGTTAATGTCGCGCCCAGACTTTAGGGCTTCTAGGACTGGATTACGTCCAATGATAAATTCATGTTCCATGATTCATTCCTCCCTCTCCTTCATCGACGAAAGAGATAGCTTTAGTAATAAGTTCCATCATTCTTTCTTCTTCACCTAAGAGATACAAATAGCCTACGACCGCTTCAAATGCCGTACTGTAGCGATACGTTTGCACATCTGTGTTTTTAGGGACTGTACCGGACTTCGCATTGCGTCCTCGGCGCAGTACACCTTCTTCTTCTTCAGTAAAAAAGTTTTCATTTTTAAAATAATATACGATTTGCGCTTGTGCTTTTGCTGATACATATTTTTTAGCTTTATTATGAAGCTGGTTAGGGCGCACTGTCCCTAACACCAGCAGGTGGCGGCGAACATGTAAATCAAACACCGCATCACCCATATAAGCAAGAGCTAAGCTATTTAGCTGTTTTACATCTAATTTACTGCTGCTCATAACACTATTATCCTCTTTTCCATCTTGTTCCTTGCGCCGTATCTTCTAAAATAATATTTTTAGCTTTTAATTCATCTCGAATTTGATCTGCCAATTGGAAATTGCGATCTTTACGAGCTTGAATACGATCTTGGATCAATTGATCGATTTCTTCGTCTAGAAGTTCAGCTTCTCCAAACGTAATGCCTATCGCAGCACCTAATTCTTTAAACTCTTTAATAAAGGCTTCAATTACATCTGTAGACGTTGTTTGTTCTAATAAATACAAGTTAGCTTGCTTTGCTAGCTCGAACAGAACAGAAATGGCATTTGCCGTATTAAAATCATCATCCATCTCTTCAACAAACGTTTCGCGAAGCTCTTTTAGCTTTTCGAACCATTCTGAAGCATCTTCTTGAAGGTTTGTTGCTGCTTCTAGACGGTGAGTTAGGTTGCCGTAAGCTGTTTGCAGACGCTCAAACCCTTTGCGCGTATTCTCTAAAATTTCTTCGTTATAGTTAATTGGGTGACGATAGTGAACAGATAAAATAAAGAATCGAAGTAGAGAAGGATCGTGCTTTTTAATAATGTCATGAACTAACACGAAGTTCCCTAGTGATTTAGACATCTTTTCATTATCAATATTGATATATCCGTTATGAAGCCAGTATTTCGCAAACGTTTTCCCAGTGAGAGCTTCTGATTGGGCAATTTCATTTTCGTGATGAGGGAAAGCTAAGTCCTGACCGCCTGCGTGGATATCGATTGTATCACCTAAATACTTGCGTGCCATCGCTGAGCACTCGATATGCCAGCCCGGTCTTCCTTGCCCCCAAGGGCTATCCCACGCAATCTCTCCATCTTTAGTTGCTTTCCAAAGAGTAAAGTCTAATGGGTCTTCTTTCTTTTCTCCAACTTCGATACGAGCACCGGATTGCAATTCATCAATAGACTGATGTGATAATTTTCCGTATCCTTCAAACTTACGCGTACGATAATATACATCGCCCTCTGACTCATATGCATAGCCTTTTTTCACCAGTTCATCGATGAACTCAATAATGATATCCATATTTTCAGTTACGCGTGGATGCACATCCGCATGCTTGCACCCAAGAGCTGACGTATCTTCAAAGTAGGCATCGATGAAGCGGTTTGCGATCGTTGGAACATCTTCTCCTAACTCTTTTGCTGCCTTAATTAATTTATCATCCACATCTGTGAAGTTTGAGACATACTCTACATCGTAGCCCCTAAATTCTAAATAGCGGCGCACCGTATCAAATACGATCGCAGGACGTGCATTTCCAATATGAATATAGTTATACACGGTCGGTCCGCACACGTACATTTTGACTTTGTTTTCTTCTAACGGTACAAACGTCTCTTTTTGACGTGTTAACGTGTTATATAGCTTAATTGCCATGGTGAATCTTCCCTTCTTTTAATTCCTTTAATTGATTTTGCAGGTGTAAAATTTCTTTCTCTAGCTGTTTGAAACGCTCTGCATCTGGATCTGGCAAATCTTGATGATTCAAATCTTTTGGAATCCGGACGCCATTTTGAATGACGACTCGGCCAGGGATACCAACAACCGTTGAGTTTTCTGGAACGTCATTTAACACAACTGAGCCTGCTCCAATTTTGGAGTGCGCATGAATCGTAATCGACCCTAACACTTTAGCACCTGTTGCAATTAAGACATTGTCTTCAATCGTCGGGTGACGCTTTCCTTTTTCTTTCCCTGTTCCTCCGAGTGTTACTCCTTGATATACCGTTACATTATCTCCAATTTCGCACGTTTCCCCAATAACAATTCCCATTCCGTGGTCAATAAAAAATCGGCGGCCAATTTTCGCACCCGGATGAATTTCAATCCCTGTGAAGAATCGGCTAATTTGTGAGATTACACGTGCCAGAAAAAACCACTTTCTTTTAAAAAGCCCGTGAGCTAATCTATGTGCCCAAATAGCATGCAACCCCGAATAGGTTAATATCACTTCAATATAACTTCTTGCCGCAGGATCTTGTTCAAATATGGCCTCAATGTCTTCCTTTAACAACTTTAGCATCATCTCACCCCAATTCCGCTATTCCTCTATCTATTCATTGATTGTATAAAAAAACGCCCCTATGTCAAATGACACAGAGACGTATATACGCGGTTCCACTCTGTTTGGATCAACAAACAATCCCAACTCTGCTCTCATAACGTGAAAGTACCCGCTTTTGCCTACTTACTTATTAGCATTCAACAAAAGACTCAAAGGCGCACTTCAACAAGTTTTGTCATAGGTTACTTTCAGCCGGTGATAACCCTCTCTGATATGCAATGAACTTGCCTACTCTTCCTTCTCAACGATATCCATATTTGATTATTTTATCATATGGGCAAAATAGAAATTTGTTAACTTTAAATGCTTTGTAAACGTGCTAAAACTGTTTCTTTTCCTAAAAGAGAAATAGCTTTTGGAAGCTCAGGACCATGTGTTTCGCCTGTTGTTGCTACACGAATTGGCATAAATAGTTTTTTACCTTTTTGACCTGTTGCTTTTTGTACTGCTTTTGTTGCTGCCTTAATCTCATCAGCGCTGAATTCTTTTAAAGAAGAAATCTCTTCAGCAAATGCTTTTAACACTTCCGGTACTTGCTCTTCAGCAAGCACTGCTTTTGCTTCTTCACTGTAATCAATTTCTTTCTTAAAGAACATTTCAGTAAGTTCAACAATCTCAGCGCCAAAGCTCATTTGTTCTTGGTATAGAGCGACTAAGTCACGTACCCATTGTTCTGTTTCTGCATCGCGCGTTTCTTCAATTTTTCCAGCTTTCACTAAGTGAGGAACTGATAAAGCTACTACCTCGTCTAAATCCAATTGTTTCATGTATTGGTTGTTCATCCAACGTAATTTGCTTGTATCAAATAGTGCTGGAGATTTTGATAAACGAGCCGGGTCAAAAATTTCAATGAACTGTTCTTTAGAGAAGATTTCTTCTTCACCCACAGGTGACCAGCCAAGCATTGTAATAAAATTAAACAGTGCTTCTGGCAAATAGCCTAATTCTTTATATTGCTCAATAAACTGAATGATTGACTCATCACGCTTACTTAGCTTGCGACGATTTTCATTTACGATTAATGTCATATGACCAAATACAGGAGGCGTCCAGCCTAAAGCTTCATACACAAGAATTTGCTTCGGTGTATTAGAAATATGGTCATCCCCGCGAAGAACATGTGTCATCTTCATTAGATGATCATCAATGGCTACAGCGTAGTTATATGTTGGCGTACCGTCTTTTTTCACAATAACGAAATCACCAATGCCTTCAGACTCAAATGATACTTCATCTTTTACAATATCGTTCCACTTAATTTCTGTGTTACTAGGAACACGGAAGCGAATGCTTGGCTCACGGCCTTCTGCTTCTAGTTCAGCACGCTGTTCAGCTGTTAAGTTACGGCACTTACCTGAATAGCGGGGCATTTGACTGTTCGCTTGCTGTTTTTCACGCTCCTTTTCAAGCTCTTCTGACGTACAGTAACAGTGATACGCTAATCCTTTTTCAAGAAGTTCTTCCGTATACTTCTGATAGATTTCTGTACGCTCAGACTGGCGGTAAGGACCGTATTCACCGCCTACGTCAATACTCTCATCCCATTCAATACCTAACCATTTTAAATAGCGCAGCTGACTTTCTTCTCCGCCTTCGATATTACGCTTTTGATCTGTATCTTCAATACGAATAATAAATTTACCGTTTTGATTTCGTGCAAATAAATAATTAAATAGTGCTGTTCTTGCATTCCCTATATGAAGATGTCCAGTTGGACTCGGGGCATAACGAACTCTTACTTCGCTTGACATAACTAAGATGACCTCCAATTTAATATTACTTATAGTATGTATTTATATGTTTTAGACATGTTCTAATTTTATCACCAAATAGGTATCTGTCAAAGTCAACTGTTTTTATTTTTGATAAACTAAAACGGCTGCTTGGGCAGCAATTCCTTCTTCGCGTCCCGTAAAACCTAACTTTTCTGTTGTTGTTGCCTTGACGTTAATTTGAGAAATGCTCGTTTCTAACAGTTGTGCAATACGCTCTCTCATCGGTTCAATGTAAGGAGCCATTTTAGGCTTTTGCGCGATAATGGTGCAATCTACATTACTTAATTCATAGCCTTCATCTTTTAGTAGTTTCCATACGTGTTGAAGAAGCTTTGCTGAATCAGCATCTTTAAATTCAGGGTCTGTATCTGGAAAATGCTTTCCGATATCTCCTTTAGCCGCCGCTCCTAATAATGCATCTGCGATTGTATGCAACAGCACATCTGCATCTGAATGACCTAATAATCCTTTTTCATACGGAATTTCTAAACCGCCGATAATTAAAGGTCTTCCTTCTGCAAATTCATGTACGTCGAACCCTTGTCCTACCCGAATGTTCATTTTTCCACTCCTTTAGCTGTGTTTAACTTTGTTAATATAGCTTCTGCATATAACAAATCTTCTGGTGTTGTTAGTTTTATATTATCGTAATTCCCCTCTACAATCGATACTTTTTGCCCCGCTTTTTCTACTAAGCTTGCATCATCTGTACCTAAGTATTCATTTGTTTTTGCTTTTTCGTGTGCATCCATTACTACATCAAAAAGAAAAGCCTGCGGCGTTTGAATAGCCCACAAGCTAGAGCGTTCAACTGTTTCAATGACAGTACCCTGTTCCACACGCTTAATTGTGTCTTTTACTGGAACAGCCAGCACAGCAGCCTTATCACTAGCAGCTTTTTCTACTAACTCATGGATTGTGTTTTGTTGCACAAATGGACGAGCGCCATCATGAATTAATACCATCTGAGCCTGCTTTAAACTCTTAAGGCCGTTATAAACGCTATGTTGACGTTCATCGCCTCCAACTGTCAATGATTGAACCTTTTGAATTGGATATTCAGTTAATAACTCTTTAAAAATCTCCACTTCTTTTTCATTTACGACTAGCACAATTCCACTGCACCAAGGATCTTGTTCGAATTTTTGCAGCGTATGAATGATAAGCGGAACGTTTTGAATGGTTAAAAATTGTTTGTTCCGCCCCGCTTTCATTCGCTTCCCCTGACCTGCAGCTAAAACGATAATTTCATACTTCATAGGTATACTCCCTTTACCTGTTACGTCACAGTGCTTTTTCTAATAACTTGGGTTTCGCAAAAATCATACGGCCTGCTGAGGTTTGGAGTACGCTCGTCACCAGTACATCAATTTGCTTTCCAATATAATTTCTTCCTTCTTCTACCACGATCATTGTACCGTCATCAAGATAGGCAATACCTTGATTGTGCTCTTTACCATCCTTTATAACCAACACGTTCATTTCTTCTCCGGGAAGCACAATTGGCTTGACGGCATTTGCTAAGTCATTAATATTTAAGACGCCGACATTTTGAAGTTCACATACTTTATTTAAATTAAAATCGTTTGTAACGACCAACCCGGAAGTCAGCTTTGCCAATTTGACCAGCTTACTGTCCACTTCTTGAATGTCTTCGAAATCGCCTTCATAAATTTCTACCTTCATTGCCAGTTCTTTTTGAATACGGTTTAGAATATCTAGACCTCGTCTACCTCTGTTTCGTTTTAGAACATCCGATGAGTCAGCAATATGCTGAAGTTCCTCAAGCACAAAGCGCGGAATAACAATCGTTCCGTCTAAAAAGCCTGTTTGACAAATATCTGCGATACGGCCGTCAATAATAACGCTTGTATCTAAAATCTTAAGAGACTTTAATGATTCTTCGTTATCTGATTCTTCTTCTTGTCCTTTTTTCTTCCCAATTCGAGCTGGCATCGAAAACACGCTTACAAGCTCATCACGCTTTTTAAAGCCGACTTGAAACCCTAAGTAACCTAAAAGAATACTTAGAAAGATTGGTAAAATTGTACTTACTACTTGAAGTTGAATTCTGCCTAAAAAAGCTCCGACCAAGTAGGCCACAATAAGCCCTAAAATCAATCCTAAGCTACCAAAAAGTACATCCGTTACAGGCGCCTTCAGTAACGCCTCTTCCACTCGGCGAATTAATTCAACTATATAATCAACAATCCAAAACGTGACAAGGAAAAACAAAATGGCTCCCAGTATTGCATCGACGTAAGGTTTTTCTAGAAATGCTACATCTTGCAGATTTAATAATTGAATAAGTTCAGGTATAAAAAAGACGCCCAATGTACCACCTGTAATAATAAAAAATAACTGTACAAAACGTTTTAACACGCCTTCACCTCCCTTTATCATTATAAACAGTTTACAATGATTGAAACCTGTTATTTAACCAAAAAACAGAATTTGTAAACAAACTGTCACTTTTTTTGTATTTTCACAATATCTTAATGAATCAAACATTTAATGTCAATTAATATCCTATAGCTGACGGTTTGTGAGATGCTGCTCTTTTAGTCTTTTTAAGCCTTCTCTTATTTTCCGTGCTCGAATTTCACCGATACCTTCTACCTCATCCAATTCTTCTACCGACGCATCTGCTATCGTTTTTAAATCTCCTAATTCATCAATGAGATTTTCGATAATGATCGATGGAAGCCTTGGAATTTTATGAAGCATTCGATACCCCCTAGGAATAACGCTGTCTTCAAAGCTTGTATACATGGGATATCCCATCAAGCGAAGAAGCGTTTGGTCATCGAGAAGAACATTATTTGACGGCTGCTGCATGCGTTCGATTACTCGGTAAGGGTCAAAGCTGAGGTCATACATATAATCTTTGATTAATAAAGTTGCTTCTTCCTCTAAGTGAGAAAGTAGTTCATTCATTTGGAGACGAATTAGTCTTCCTTCTGTTCCTAACTCGCTAATATAGCTCAAAATTTCATTTTTAATACGCAGAACCATTTCTGTACGATGAAGCGACTGCAGCACATCTGTATGAGTTACTTGCTCTTCAAACTCTAATGCACTGAGACTTGTAATAGATTCGTCTAATACCGCCTTGTATTTTTCAAGGGTTCCAAGCGCTTGATTCGCTTTTGCTAAAATGACACTAATGTCCTTCAATACATACTGCAGAGACCCTTTGTAAAGCGTAATCACATTTCGTCTTTGTGAAATGGCTATCACCAATACGCCTGACTGCTTAGCTACGCGCTCTGCTGTACGGTGACGCATTCCTGTCTGTGAAGAAGGGGTAGAGGGGTCTGGCATGAGCTGAGCATTAGCAAATAATATCTTGCTTCCACTATCGTTTAAAATAAGCGCTCCATCCATTTTGGCTAACTCGTATAAGTGCGCAGGTGTAAATGCACAATTAATCGAAAACCCTCCATCTACCATCTTTTTTACTTGTTCATTGTAGCCCATAACAATTAAGCCGCCCGTCTTTGCCCGCAAGACGTTATCGATACCGTCACGAATAGGGGTTCCTGGTGCTACAAACTGCAGAATTTCTGATATTTGTTTTTGACTAACTGTTGTTTTTTCTCCTTCCACTTCTTATCCTCCTAATGTATATTGCAGAGCCTCCGCTACTGTTGATACCCCAATCACATCAATACCATCTGGGACTTTCCATCCTCCTAAATTTTTCTCCGGGATAATAATTCGTTTGAACCCTAATTTTACCGCTTCTTGAACGCGCTGTTCAATTCTAGATACTCGGCGTACTTCACCTGTTAATCCTACTTCTCCTACGATAACATCTGTAGCGCTAGAAGCAGCATCTCTGAAGCTTGAAGCAATACTAACGGCTACAGCTAAATCGATTGCTGGTTCATCTAATTTCACTCCACCTGCTACTTTTAAATAAGCATCTTGATTCTGTAGCAGCATTCCTACACGCTTTTCTAAGACAGCCATGATAAGCGAAACACGATTATGATCTACTCCCGTTGCCATTCTTCTAGGGTTTCCAAAGCTCGTTGGACTGATTAGCGCCTGCAGCTCTACTAATACAGGTCTTGTCCCCTCCATTGAAGCGACAACAACCGACCCTGCTGCTCCCTGAGACCGTTCTTCTAGAAAGATTTCAGATGGATTCAATACTTCTTCTAGCCCACTTTCTTTCATTTCAAAAATGCCCATTTCATTTGTAGATCCAAACCGGTTCTTAACCGCTCTTAATATACGATACGTATGATGACGCTCTCCTTCAAAATAAAGAACCGTATCCACCATATGTTCAAGAAGTCTTGGACCTGCAATGGCCCCTTCTTTCGTTACATGACCCACAATAAAGATGGCAATTCCATTCGTTTTAGCAACGCGCATTAGTTCAGCCGTACACTCTCGCACCTGTGAGACGCTTCCTGGCGCTGATGTCACATCAGCATGGTAAATGGTTTGAATTGAATCAATCACCACAAAATCAGGCTGCATGTTTGAGATGGCCTCTAGTATTAATTCTAAGTTTGTTTCTGCGTGAACATAAAGCTCTTCAGCTTTTACACCTAGCCTGTCTGCTCTTAACTTAGTTTGTTTGGTTGATTCCTCTCCCGAAATATATAGTACTTTATTTTGCTTCATTGCTAACTGCGTGGAGGTTTGCAAAAGTAAAGTAGACTTTCCGATACCCGGATCTCCCCCTATTAAAACGAGTGACCCTCTGACAATACCTCCTCCTAATACACGATTTAACTCTGCAGAAGGTGTAAAAATTCGTGGTTCTGTTGTAGATTCAATCGCTGTAATTGACTGAGGCTTTTGAACTTTAGAAGCAGTAGCTCCGGAAAAAGCTCCTCGGCGTGATGATTTCGTTTCTTCCATTTCTTCTACCATAGAATTCCAGCTTCCGCATCCGGGACATTTCCCCATCCATTTTGCTGATTCATATCCGCAATGCTGACATGCAAATTTTGTTTTTCGTTTTGCCATTATGTTATCAATCTCTCCGTTCATTCAATCGATTTCTATCTCTATTGTACACTATTTCCTAAGCTAAAATAAAAAGGGAGGCATACGTGTTTTTTCGTATGCCTCGTCTTGGTTTGAGTAAATTTAGCTGATGCTGCTTGGAGCGGAGGATTTGACAACAAATTCTCCTTTGTCTACATCTAGCGTCACTTTCTGACCTTTTTGAACAACTCCTTTTAGCAGCTCTTCAGATAAACGGTCTTCAATATGTTTTTGAATTGCTCTACGAAGTGGACGAGCACCGTATTCTGGATCAAAACCTTCCTCTGCAATCTTATCAATTGCTTCTTTTGTTAATTCAAGATCAATTTCTTGCTCTTTTAAGCGTTTTGTTAACTGATCCGCCATTAATTTAACGATTTCAGCTAAGTGAGGTTTCTCTAATGAATGGAAGACGATAATTTCATCGATACGGTTTAGGAACTCTGGACGGAATGCGCGCTTCATTTCCGCCATTACTTTTCCTTTCATATCTTTGTAGTCTTGCCCTTCCGCTTCTACTGTGAATCCTAAGTGCTTGCTTCGTTTTAATGTATCAGCACCTACGTTTGATGTCATAATTAAAATCGTATTACGGAAATCAACTGTACGGCCTTTTGAATCTGTTAAGCGTCCATCTTCTAACACTTGTAATAAAATGTTAAATACATCCGGATGTGCTTTTTCAATTTCGTCTAAAAGAACAACTGAGTAAGGTTTTCTTCTTACTTTTTCCGTTAACTGGCCGCCTTCCTCATATCCAACATATCCTGGAGGTGAACCTACTAAGCGTGAAGTAGAATGTTTCTCCATGTACTCAGACATATCGATACGAATCATTGCGTCTTCATCGCCGAAGATTGACTCGGCTAATGCACGTGCAAGCTCTGTTTTACCAACCCCTGTTGGTCCTAAGAAAATGAATGAACCAATTGGACGTTTTGGATCTTTCAAGCCTGCTCTAGCACGGCGCACAGCTTTTGCAACTGCTTTTACCGCTTCTTCTTGCCCAATTACACGAGAGTGAAGAATCTCTTCCATGTTCAGCAGTCTTTCTGTCTCTTCCTGTGCCAGTTTAGAGACCGGTACACCCGTCCAGCTAGATACCACCATCGCAATATCTTCTACGGTTACAGCTGAGTTTTCTTTACCTTGCTGCTCTTTCCAAATTTTCTTTGTGTCTTCTAATTCTTCGCGTAGGCGTTGTTCTGTATCGCGTAAAGATGCTGCTTTTTCAAATTCTTGGCTTTGAACAGACGCATCTTTTTCATTGCGTACTGATTCTAATTTTTGCTCTAATTCCTTTAAATTTGGCGGCGTTGTAAATGAACGTAAACGCACTTTTGAACCAGCTTCATCAATTAAATCGATTGCTTTATCCGGTAAGAAACGATCTGAAATGTAGCGATCTGATAGTTTCACCGCTTGTTCAATTGCCTCATCAGAAATAGATACTCGGTGATGCGCTTCATAACGGTCACGAAGCCCTTTTAAGATTTGAATAGACTCTTCCAACGTTGGTTCATCCACTTGAATTGGCTGGAAGCGACGCTCTAATGCTGCATCTTTTTCAATGTATTTTCTGTATTCATCTAAAGTCGTAGCACCGATACACTGAAGTTCTCCACGAGCAAGAGACGGTTTTAAAATATTAGAAGCGTCAATAGCACCTTCTGCGCCACCAGCGCCAATTAATGTGTGTAACTCATCGATAAAGAGAATGATATTACCTGCTTGACGAATTTCATCCATTACTTTCTTCAAGCGATCTTCAAATTCCCCGCGGTATTTTGTACCAGCAACGACCGTTCCCATATCCAAAGTCATAACGCGTTTGTCACGTAAAATTTCTGGAACTTCATTGTTGACGATTTGCTGAGCCAAACCTTCAGCGATTGCCGTTTTACCGACACCTGGCTCCCCAATTAATACAGGGTTGTTTTTTGTGCGTCGGCTTAACACTTCAATAACACGCTGAATTTCTTTCCCACGTCCGATAACAGGGTCTAAGCTTCCTTCGCGTGCTATAACTGTTAAATCGCGTGCTAAGCTGTCTAGCGTAGGTGTATTGGCATTTGAAGAGCCTCCGCCTTGATGGCTTGAAGCAGCTTCATTGCTACCTAACAAATGAAGCACTTGCTGACGAGCTTTATTTAGGCTGACGCCTAGATTATTTAAAACGCGTGCTGCAACGCCTTCACCTTCACGAATTAAGCCTAGTAAGATATGTTCTGTTCCTACATAAGAGTGACCAAGCTTTCGCGCTTCGTCCATTGAAAGTTCAATGACTTTTTTCGCTCGAGGTGTATAATGAATGGTCTGCGTTAATTCTTGACCTCTGCCAATTAATGCTTCTACTTCTTTTTGAATTTTTTCAGTGCTTAGGCCTAGAGCAGAAAGAGCTTTTGCTGCAATCCCTTCACCTTCACGAACGATACCTAATAAAATGTGTTCCGTTCCAATATTGTTGTGACCTAGGCGTAGTGCTTCTTCCTGTGCTAAAGCTAATACTTTTTGTGCGCGCTCTGTAAATCTACCAAACATCATATAATCGTCACCCTCCACGTTTAATTTATGTTTTTATTTATAGTGAGACGTTCTCGAATTAAGGTGGCTCTTTTAATATCTCGTTCTTGAGGCTTTAGAGGCCCTCCAGAATACTTTTGCAAAAAGCCTGGCTGCGTCATAATGATAAGTTCATTCAATATATTTTGACTCAGTCCTTTTATATACCCTAAATCGATTCCTAATCGAACATCTGATAAACATTGTGAAGCTTCTTTTGACTCAATAATACGGCTATTGGCCAATACTCCATATGAACGATACACTCGATCTTCTAGTTCTAAACGAGATGTTTTAAACAGCGCGTCTCTTGCAGAGTGCTCTTGCGTAATCAACTGCTGGACGACACTATTTAAATCTGCCACAATATCTTCTTCGGATTTCCCTAAGGTCATCTGATTAGAAATTTGAAAGATATTCCCTAAAGCTTCGCTACCTTCACCGTAAATTCCTCTCACCACTAAGCCAAGCTGGTTGATAGCAGGAATAATACGATGAATTTGACGGGTCATCACTAAAGCGGGCAGATGCATCATCACAGATGCACGTAGCCCAGTACCCACATTTGTGGGACAGCTGGTTAAGTACCCTCTATTTTCATCAAACGCATAATCTACGTATTTCTCAATCCAATTATCTACTTTATTTGCTGTGCTTAGAGCTTCAGATAATTGGAGACCTGGAAATAAACATTGTATGCGTAAATGATCTTCTTCATTAACCATAATACTCAAATCTTCTTTTTCTGATAAAAAACAAGCTCCGTCGTTATCTCCTTCAGCCAAGTTGGGACTGATAAGATGCTTTTCAACCAACACTTGCTTTTGAAGAGGCTGTAAGTCGTTCATCTTTAGTAAATGCAAATTCCACTGATTGGTGTTTTCACTTTTTTGAAAAACTTGCTCGAATACTCGAACCACTTCAACTGCTTGTTCTTTAGAAAAGAGAGTTGGAAAAAGATAATGAGTTAAATTTCGAGCCAGCCTGATTCGACTGCTTAAAACAATATCTGAGTTTGAAGCTTCTTGACGCATCCAAGAGCTAACAGGCTGGGAAAAGAACAAATCCTGGGACATGAATTACGCTTCCTCCTCTCTCGATTCGTTCATCTTCTTTTCTAGTAATCGAATATGATCTCGGAGTTCGGCTGCTTTCTCAAACTCTTCTTTTTCGATATACTCTTTTAAGTTCAATCTCAATGCCTGTAATTCCTTTTTTAAATGAAGATTACTTGCAATTCGTGCTGGTATTTTTCCATGATGTAGATAATTACCTCCATGCAGTCTCTTCAAAAAAGGAATAAGAGGCCGCTCAAATGTTTTGTAGCAGTCTGCACATCCAAACCTGCCGATTTTAGCAAATTTTTGATATGTCATACCGCAAGTGGGACAAGAAAGAACCTCCTGACTTTGTTGCTTATAGTTTTCTGTCACTGCTGGATCTAGGTTAAGCAGGCCAGCTAGTAAGTTATTGATTGAAAAACCTTCCTGATTTGAAAAAGAAAATGTATCTCCATTTTCTGAAGCGCATTGTTCACATACATGCATCTCCGTCTTTTCACCATTAATAATTTTTGTGAAGTGAAGAGTTGCAGGTCTCATTTCACATTGCTGACAAATCATCCTGTCATCACTCCCTGTTCTAAATAAAATAGATCATGAGTTTATCGATAGCGTAATGCATTAAGCATTGCTTTTAAAAGATTAGCTCTTAGCTCATCACGATAAGGAAGTTCAATATTAATAACTGAACGATTGATAACACTCAACATGATTCTTGCTTCTCGTTCTGTGATGACTTTTTCTTCAACTAACCTAATAATGACGTTTTCAGCACTCACTTGTGAAATTTCATTTTGAATCATCTCAATTACTTGCTGAAACAAATCCGCTGCATCATGCATTTTCACCTTTGCAATACGAATAAAGCCCCCGCCGCCTCGCTTACTTTCTACAAGATAACCTCTCTCAACTGTAAAACGGGTATTGATAACATAATTAATTTGCGACGGAACGCATTGAAATTTATCAGCAATCTCACTGCGCCTTATTTCAACAATTTCTCTTTCACTTAATTCAAGTACTTGTTTTAAATACTGTTCGATAATGTCAGAGATATTTGGCACGTTGCCCCCTCCTTCTGACTTTGACTATATTTGACCTTAATTTAAATATAAAAGGAAACGAAAAAATTTTCAACTATGTACTATTAAAGTTTATTCTTTACTTTTATCGTTGCCACTAAAATTTATTTCAAAACCTACAAATAGTGAATTTTATTGTTCTTACTATACTTTTTCACAAAATAAATAAATTGTAAACAAAAAAGGACTAGCTAAAATAGCTAGTCCTTTTTCAGGTGCCTGGCAACGTCCTACTCTCACAGGGACAAAGTCCCAACTACCATTGGCGCTAAAGAGCTTAACTTCCGTGTTCGGTATGGGAACGGGTGTGACCTCTTCGCTATCGCCACCAGACAAGAGATTG